>CAIQIL010000619.1 GCA_903871865.1 uncultured Burkholderiales bacterium | reverse complement strand
TCGTCGGGCGTGGGGAAGGCCGAGCGCGACACGAACACGCGGGCGCCCTTGAGGGCCTCGGCGGCGTTGCGGTCGTCCAGGCCTTCGCAGGTGGCGACCACGATGTCGCTTTGCTCACGGGCACTCTTGACCTGCAGAAAACGTGGTGCGTTCAGGCGGGCGGCTTGCGCCGCAGATACCACCGCCGAAGCCGGCTTGGTGGCCGCGCCAGGACGCACGACAGCGCCCACAGCCGCTTCGGCGGGGCGCAAAAACCATTTCTTGGTGCAGAACAGGGCCTGGGGATCGGACGAGAACGGCATCACCTTGATGCCGCCCTTGACGCCCCAGGCATCGACCACACGGCCCACCTCCACCGCATCTTCGGGCCAGACGACACCGTCGTCCAGCACCATCGGGGAGGGGTTCGCGCGGTCGCTCATGCCAGCCTGTTCTGCCTGGGCAATCAGGCGGCCACGGCCTTGGACTTGGCTTCGCGGATCAGGCGGGTGACTGTGTCAGACGCCTGGGCGCCATTGCCAACCCAGTGGTCCACGCGGTCGAAAGCGATGCGCAGGGCTTCGGCGTTGCCGGAAGCCAGGGGGTTGTAGAAACCCACGCGCTCCAGGAAACGGCCATCACGGCGGTTCTTTTGCTCGGCAACGACGATGTTGTAGAACGGGCGCTTCTTGGAACCGCCGCGGGAGAGTCGAATCACGACCATGATGTGTCCTTCAAAAATGGGGGCGATGGCTGCGTCCCGGGAGACACTCGGGGGGCAGTCATCAGGGCAGGCCTTTGCCTGTGCATGACACGCATTTGTGTTCGACACGGACTCAGAACCAACCAACAGCCCGGCCTGCTTAGATACGCGCTGGTCCGACCGGGAAAACCTCCCCGAACGCCCAGCCCAAGCCGGAAAACCGCGGATTATAGTCTGACCTCACAGGAATGTGCAAAACCTGCACCGCCAAGCCCATGTCATCCAACTCCACCCGCATCCGATCCAAGACCGTGGCGACCTGGGCCGCCTTCGTGGGCGGCGCCTTCGGACTGCACCGTTTCTATTTGCACGGGCTGCGCGACAAGGTGGGCTGGCTGCTATGGCTGCCCACGCTGGTTGGCCTGTGGGGCATGCACCGCGTCTCGCTGTACGGGCAGGACGACCAGCTCGCCTGGCTGCTGGTGCCGGTGCTGGGCTTCACGCTGGCAGGCTGCATGCTGCAGGGCATCGTCTACGGCCTGACGCCCGATGCGGCCTGGCACGCGCGGCACAACCCGCAGCTGCCAGCCGATCAGGCCCCCGCCAGTGGCTGGCCAGCCATCATCGGTGTGATCCTGTGCCTGCTGATCGGCGCCACGGTGCTGATGGCGACCATCGCCTTCTCGGGGCAACGCTACTTCGAGTACCAGGTGGAAGAGGCCCGCAAGATCAGCCAGTGAACCAGGCCACGCCAGACCTCAGGCGCGGAACATGAAGTACGCAGCGCCCACGAGGCACAGCGCCGCCCAGATGTAGTCCAGCTTGAAAGGCTGGCCCATGTAGAAGACGGCAAAGGGCACGAACACGCTGAGCGAGATCACCTCCTGCATCACCTTGAGTTGCCCGACCGTCATCACCTGCGCGCCAATGCGGTTGGCCGGCACCTGCAGCAGGTACTCGAACAGGGCGATGCCCCAACTCACCAAGGCGGCGAAGAACCAGGTCCTGCCGGCCATGTTCTTGAGGTGGCCGTACCAGGCGAAGGTCATGAAGACGTTGGAAGCGACCAGCAAGAGTGCGCTTTGCAGGGAGATGGGCAGTGTGTTCATGCCCCAAGTCTAGGCAAAGCACGGATAATCTCACCTTTGCGCCACCAGATTCCCTGCTCACGCCATGACCGCCGCCACGCCCAACCCGTCCGCAGCCCCCCTCACCTACGACCAGGCCGGTGTCAATTACGACCTGATCGACCCGCTGAAGGTGGCCGCCCAGCGCGCCGCGGCCGAGACAGGCGCCCACCTCGCCAGCCATGGCTTCAGCGAAGTGCTGGCCTCGCGCGGCGAGTCGGCCTATGTGGTCGATGTGGGCCCGATGTACCTGGCCTCCATCGTCGAGTGCCTGGGCACCAAAACCCTGGTGGCCGACGAGATGGCCCTGCTGACGGGCAAAAGCTACTACGACGGCATCGCCCAGGACACCATCGCCATGGCGGTGAACGACCTGATCACCGTGGGCGCCACGCCCCTGGTGGTGCAGGCCTACTGGGCCGCGGGCGGCTCCGACTGGTTCGGCGACAAGGTCCGTGCCAACGCCCTGGTGGCCGGCTGGAAAAAGGCTTGCCAGGTGAGCAATGTCGCCTGGGGCGGCGGCGAAACGCCCGCGCTGGCCGGCATCGTGGCCGATGGCCGCGTGGACTTGGCCGCGTCCTGCACCGGCATCATCAGCCCGAAAACCCGCCTGTCGGTGGGCGACAAGCTGGGCGCGGGCGACGCCATCGTCTTCCTGGCGGCCAGCGGCATCCACGCCAACGGCCTGTCGCTGGCACGCAAGCTGGCCGAGCGCCTGCCCCAGGGCTACCTGACCGACATCGGCAACGGCCAGACCTATGGAGAAGCCCTGCTGGCGCCGACCACGCTGTACTCGCCCGTGACCGAAGCGCTGGCCAAGGAAGGCATCTTCCCGCATTACTGCGCGAACGTGACCGGCCACGGCTGGCGCAAATTGCTGCGTCACCCCAAGCAGCTGACCTACCGCATCACGGCTGTGCCGCCCAAGACGGCGATCCTGGCCTTCATGCAGAAGGAATGCGGGCTGGACGACCACGAGGCCTACGGCACGCTGAACATGGGCGCCGGTTTCGCCCTGTACGTGGCGGCCGATCAGGCGCAACGCGTGGTGGACATTGCCAAGGCACAGGGCATCGACGCCATGGTCGCCGGTCGGGTGGAAGACGGTCCCAAGCAGGTGGTGATCGAGCCCCTGGGTGTGACCTATGGCGCAGAAGAGCTGCAATTGCGCTGATGTAGGCGCCATTTGGCGCCATTGACACCCCAGGGTTTGCACCCGGGTGTGTTCAGTTTGCCCACAGAACGTCCGATAAGGGATTCGTTCGTGACGGATTTCGCTCGCTTGCCCACCGGCAGGCGGCGTGATCATCGCCACGGCGAAGCGCAGTCTGGACTTCGTGGACAAACACATGATCAACATCCGCAACATCCGCATCGGTCAACGCTTGGCACTCGGCTTCGGCATGGTCATCGCCCTGATGGTCCTGCTGGCTGGCCTGGCGCTCACGCGCATCCAGGACCTCAGCCAGGAAACCACGGAGATCGTCGGCAGCACCTACCCGCAGACGGTGACCGCCAACCGGATGAAGGCCAACCTCAACGAGATTTCGCGCGGCATGCTCAGCGTGCTGGTGATGAGCGATGAGGATCAGATCAAGGGCGAGCTGGTCAACATCGCCAAGTACGAGAAGCTCAACGTCGAGCTGGCCACGGACGTGGAAAAGGCGCTGACGGACGACGCCGACAAGGAGTTGCTGGCCAACCTCAGCAAGTACCGTGAACGGTCCAACAAGGCCCAGAAAGCCTTTGTGGAGCTGGTTCAGGGCGGCCAGAAGGAAGAGGCGCTGACCAAGTTCCTGTTCTCGGTGCGTTCGACGCACACCAAGTACTTCGAGGCGCTGGAGCAGCTCAACACCCGCCAGCACACGCTGATGGAAGCCACCGGCGCGCGCTCCGCCGAGACCGCCCGTCACACCACGTTGTTCATCGTGGCCCTGGCGGGCGCCATCGTCGCCGTGAGCGTCGGGGTGGCCTTCTTCGCCACCCGCAGCATCACCCGCCCGCTGACCCGCGCCGTCAAGATCGCCGAGCAGGTGGCCGCCGGCGACCTCAGCGCCCGCATCGTCAGCGAGAGCGAGGACGAGACCGGCCAGCTGATGCGCGCCCTCGACGAGATGAACCGCGGCCTGCAGCGCATCGTGGGCGATGTGCGCCAGGGCACGGTGGCCATTGCCTCGGCGTCCAGCGAAATCGCGTCGGGCAACTCCGACCTGTCGGTGCGCACCGAAGAGCAGGCCTCCTCTCTGGCGCAGACGTCGTCGGCCATGAACGAGCTGACCCGCATCGTGCGCCAGAACGCCGAGAACGCCTCGCAGGCCAACCAGCTGGCTTCGGCCGCATCGAACATCGCGACCGAGGGCGGTCAGGTCGTGGCCCAGGTGGTGGACACCATGGGCGCCATCGACGCGTCCTCGCGCAAGATCGTAGACATCATCTCCGTGATCGACGGCATCGCCTTCCAGACCAACATCCTGGCGCTGAACGCCGCGGTGGAGGCCGCCCGCGCCGGTGAGCAAGGCCGCGGCTTTGCCGTGGTGGCTGGCGAGGTTCGCACCCTGGCGCAACGCTCGGCGACGGCGGCCAAGGAAATCAAGACGCTGATCAACGAGTCGGTGGAGAAGGTCGAGCAAGGCAGCAAGCTCGTGTCTTCGGCCGGCGGCACCATGGACAACGTGGTGGCCAGCGTGCAGCGCGTCACCGACATCATTGGCGAGATCACCGCGGCCAGCCGCTCGCAGAGCGAAGGCATCGAAGAAGTCACGCGCAGCATCCACAAGATGGATGGCGTCACCCAGCAGAACGCC
>CAIQIL010000618.1 GCA_903871865.1 uncultured Burkholderiales bacterium | reverse complement strand
GGTAGATGGTGCAGTCGTCGCCGATTTCGGCGGTTTCGCCCACCACCACGCCCATGCCGTGGTCGATGAAGACGCGCCGGCCTACTTTGGCGCCGGGGTGGATCTCGATGCCCGTGAAGAAGCGCGCCCAGTGCGACAGCCAGCGCCCCAGCCACTTCAGCCCGTGTGTCCAGCACCAGTGCGCGCAGCGGTGCATGGCCAGGGCGTGGAGACCGGGGTAGCAGGTCAGGGCCTCCCAGGCCGTGCGGGCGGCGGGGTCACGCTCCAGGATGCAGGCGATGTCTTCGCGCAGGCGGGCAAACAGCATGAATGAGCTTGTGCGTTTTTCGAATAAGGCTGGGAAGTGTAGCCCTGAGGCAAAGACCCGGGACGGCGCCAGGCTTGGCGTGCGCCCCCAGTGGCTGCCCAACGGTCAGCGCGGGCTGCGCTCCAGGATGGCTTTGGCGATGCCGCGCAGGATGTGGATGTCTTCCTGGCGCAACTCGGCGCGGTTGAAGAGTTGGTTGAGGCGAGGCATGAGCTTCTTGGTCGCGGCCGGATCGAGGAAACCCAGTTGCACGAGGGCCTGCTCCAGGTGCGTCAGCATGCCTTGCACGGCCTCGCCACCGGCCAGGTCGGCATCTGGCGTGCGGGCCGTGACCGGGAAGCCACCGAGGGCCATGCGCCACTCGTAGGCCAGCACCTGCACCGCCTGCGAGAGGTTCAGCGAGCCATAGCCCGGATCGGTGGGGATGCTGATGACGGCGTGTCAGCGGTACACGTCTTCGTTGGCCATGCCGTGGCGCTCGCTGCCGAACACGAAACCAACCTTGTGTCCGGCCGCGGCATGGGTGCGTGCCAGTTCGGTCAAGCCCTCGCGCGGGGTGATGGTGGGCGGGCCGAAGTCGCGCGGGGTCATGGCCGTGCCGATGGCGTAGGTGACGCCCTCAAGCGCTTCGGCCACGGTGTCCACGATGCGCGCGCGCACCAGGATGTCGGCGGCGCCGCTGGCCCTGGCCACGGTGTCCTCTTGCACCAGCACGTCGGCGAAACGCGGGCGCACCAGCACCAGCTCGGAGAAGCCCATGACCTTCATCGCGCGGGCGGTGGCGCCCACATTGCCGGGGTGGCTGGTGCCGATCAGGACGAAGCGGGTGGGGTCAGGCTGTGCAGCAATGGGCATGGGTGCGGTGGGGCAGGGCGCCAAAGGAGGACGCCAAAGAGAGGCGCCGAAGAAGGGGGTGCAAAAAACGGCGCAGTTCGATAGAATGCCCGATTCTCCCCCGTTCTTTGGTCACCGCTGCGCCCCCACCCCTCGTTCGCTGCCGTTGAGAGTCGCTTCTCACATGGTCGCCACGGGCTCGACGAGCTATGCCGTCGTTTGTTCGATTTTTTGCTGGTCACACCATGTCCCAAGCCTTGCACCCCATGCTCAACATCGCCATCAAAGCTGCACGCGCAGCCGGGGCGATCATCAACCGGGCGTCGCTCGACATCGAGCGGCTGCAAGTGACCGCCAAGTCGCACAACGACTTCGTCACCGAGGTGGACCAGGCTGCAGAGCAGGCGATCATCGACACCATCCTCGAGGCCTACCCCGGCCACGGCATCCTGGCCGAAGAGTCGGGCCGTTCGCAGGGCGCCAAGCACTCCGAGTACGTCTGGATCATCGATCCCCTGGACGGCACCACCAACTTCATCCACGGCTTCCCCGTGTACGCCGTGTCCATCGCGCTGGCCTACCGCGGCCAGGTGCAGCAGGCTGTGGTCTATGACCCGACCCGCAACGACCTGTTCTACGCATCGAAGGGCAAGGGCGCTTACCTGAACGACCGCCGCATCCGCGTCTCCAAGCGCACGCGCATGCTGGAGTCGCTGATCGGCACGGGCTTCCCCTTCCGCAAGGGTGACAACTTCCAGCGCTACATGAAGATGTTCGAAGAGGTCATGGTGCAGTGCGCCGGCCTGCGCCGTCCGGGCGCCGCCTCGCTGGACCTGTGCTACGTGGCTGCTGGCTACCTCGACGGCTTCTTCGAGACCGGCCTGAGCCCCTGGGACGTGGCCGCAGGTTCGCTGATGATCACCGAAGCCGGTGGCCTGGTGGGCAACTTCACGGGCGAGCCCGACTTTCTCTACCAGCGCGAGATCCTGGCGGGTTCGCCCCGCATCTACGGCCAGCTGGTCAAGACCCTGGCGCCTTACACCCGCGTGATCGCCGAGACGGCGGCTGCAGCGGAAGGCGAGCCGGGCGAGGCCCCCCGCGGTGATCGCGGTGCCCGTGGCGGGCTGCCTGGTGAGAGCACGGCCGATGCCGATGCGCACGACGCCGCCCTGGAAGCGCTGAAGGCCGCCACCGCGGCGCCTCAGCCCGAGGCCGAGCCTGTGGCGCCCAAACGCACCCGCATCACCGCTTCCGCCAAGGCGGCCGAGCTGGCCAGTGGCCTGGGCGATGGCAGCAGCACGCCGAACCAGGCGTCCCACCAAGCACCTCGCGGCAGGGACGACGCGCCTTTCTGAGCCTGAGCCTGCGGCTCACAAGAGCTCCATCCAGCCTCAATCCAGGAGGCAGTTCACCGGCTGGGGCTTGGGCGGCAGGTTGCGCTCGCCCAGCATTTCCAGCAGCGCGGCCTCGATGTTGATGGCCATGGCGTTGAGCGCCAGGTCGTTGGGCATGGTGCCGAAGGGCTCTTCGATCTCGTCGCTCAAGGCCTCGATGGCGAAGAAGGTGTAGGCCACGAAGGTCACCATCAGGGGCGTCATCACGCCGATGGCGTCGAGCAGGCCGAAGGGCAGCATCAGACAGTAGATGTAGACCGTGCGGTGCAGGATCACCGAGTAGGTGAAGGGCAGGGGGGTGTAGGCGATGCGTTCGCAACCGCCCAAGGCATCGTTGAGGCCGCCGAGCGAGCGGTCCAGTTCGGCCGCGAGGATGGGGTCGATGCGACCGGCTTCGCGGTCGTCGCGCAGTCGTTCGGCCAGCCACATCAGGATCTGCAGTGCCGGCGTGCGCCGCTCGGCCAGGCGGGGCAGCAGGTCTGGCGGCAGCAGGCGTCGCAGGTCGGGCCAGGGGTCGGTGTTACGCAATTGATGGCGTGTGGCGTGCACGAAGGCGATCAGGCCTTGCACGAAGGCGCGCGGGTCCTCGCGCGTGAAGGACACGTACTGCCGCGCGGCGTTGCGCCCGTCGGTCAGCAGCTTGCCCCAGAGCTTGCGGGCCTCCCAGTAGCGGTCATAGCTGGCACTGTTGCGAAAGCCCAGGAAGATGGCCAGGGCCACGCCCACCAGCGAGAACGGCACGGCCGTCAGCGTGATCTTGCGGTTGAGCAATTCGCCATGGAAGATCACCACCCCGATCGAGATGGCGAAAATCACCATCAGCTGGGGCAAGATCTGCAAGAGCAGGGAGCCGCGCCGCACGACGAGCATGCGCAGCCAGTTGGGGCGGGGACGGACGATCACGGTGCGGGTGCCGCAGGCGGCTCAGCCAGGAACAGGCCCGCATTGTGACATTTCGCGACACAGGGCCGGCCCCCGTTGTCAGCCGATGTCGCGCCAGGGATGATGGCCACTCCTTGTGCCTTGACGTTCGCCCCATGAGTGCTGTCCGCCCGCCTTACGTTCCGATCGTTCGCCTGTACCAGGACTGGTTGCACCAGACCCGCGGTCTGCGGTTTGCCGATTACCGCGCGCTGTGGCGCTGGTCCGTGGACGAGCCCGACGCCTTCTGGCAGAGCCTGTGGGACTATGACGACATGCGTTCGCCCACCCCCTGCACGGCGGTGCGCAGCGCTGACCCCATGCCCGGCACGCGGTGGTTCGAAGGTGCGCAGGTGAACTACGCCCAACGCGTGTTGCGGCACGTGGACGCGGCCCATGCGGCGGGCGTG
>CAIQIL010000617.1 GCA_903871865.1 uncultured Burkholderiales bacterium | reverse complement strand
GCTTGACCGCCTGGGTGATGGCCAGGTTGCCGGCCGACAGCACGACCAGGGTGCGGTCACCAGGCTGTTCGAACACCGTCATCTTGCGGAAGGTGCTGATCTGGTCCATGCCCGCGTTGGTGCGCGAGTCCGACAGGAAGACCAGGCCGGCGTTGAGGCGCATGGCGACGCAGTAGGTCATGATGAGATCACCGATTTGAGTTTGTACAGGGCGTCCAGCGCTTCGCGCGGCGTGAGCGTGTCGGGGTCGATGGCCACAAGCAGGTTCAGTGCCTGGGCTTCGGCGGGCGTCAGGGCATCGGCGGCGGTCTGGCCGATGGCTGGGTGCTTGGCACGGGCGGCGTCGGCCAACTCGTCGAGGTTCACACCTGCAGCCATGCCCTCCCCGGAGGCGTCCGCGAACAGGTCG
Organism: uncultured Burkholderiales bacterium; assembly: GCA_903871865.1. GTDB lineage: Bacteria > Pseudomonadota > Gammaproteobacteria > Burkholderiales > Burkholderiaceae_C > Aquabacterium. The sequence goes on along the minus strand of CAIQIL010000617.1, from coordinate 5,673 downwards.
ATTTGCTGGTCGGAGGCGCGCTGCTGAGACTCCAGCGACGCCAGTGTGGCACGCGCCTGGCGGATCAGGGTGTGCGGCATGCCGGCCAGGCGCGCCACCTGCACGCCGTAGCTGCGGCTGGCCGGACCGTGCTGCAACTCGTGCAGGAAGACGATGTCGTCGCCCGATTCGGCCACGCCCACGTGCACGTTGAGCGCGCGCGGGTGCTTCTCCGGCAGGCGGGTGAGCTCGAAATAGTGCGTGGCGAACAGCGTGAAGGACTGGTTGCGGTCATGCAGGTGGCCGGCGATGGCGCCCGCCAGGGCCAGGCCGTCGAAGGTCGAGGTGCCACGGCCAATCTCGTCCATCAGCACCAGCGAATGCTCGGTGGCGGTGTGCACGATGGCGGCGGCCTCGGTCATCTCCAGCATGAAGGTGGACTGGGCGTTGGCCAGGTCGTCGGCCGCGCCGATGCGGGTGTGGATGGCGTCCATCGGCCCCAGACGGCACGATGACGCCGGCACGTAGGAGCCCACGGCCGCCATCAGCGCGATCAGGGCCACCTGGCGCATGAAGGTCGATTTACCGCCCATGTTCGGGCCGGTGACGATCATCATGCGGCGCTTGGCGTCCAGGCGGCAGTCGTTGGGGATGAAGGCCGCGCCGGTGGTCTCCATCAGGCGCGCTTCGACCACCGGGTGGCGGCCTTGCTCGATCTCGATGCAAGGCTGCGAGACGAACTCCGGGCGCGTCCAGCGCAGCGTGGCGGCGCGCTCGGCCAGCGCGGCCAGGGCGTCCAGCGTGGACAGCGCCCGCGCCAATGCGCCCAGGGTGCCGATGTGGGCCTGCAGGAAATCGATGAGCTGCTCGAACAGGAACTTCTCGCGCGCCAGTGAACGGTCTTGCGCCGACAGGGCCTTGTCTTCGAAGGCCTTGAGCTCGGGCGTGATGTAGCGCTCGGCGTTTTTCAGGGTCTGGCGGCGCTGGTAGTCCAGCGGCACCTTGTCGGCGTGCGATTGCGTGACCTCGATGTAGAAGCCATGCACCTTGTTGAACTGCACGCGCAGGTTGGGGATGTTGGTGCGGGCGCGCTCGCGGGCTTCGAGGTCGAGCAGGAAGGCGTCGCAGTTCTGCGAGATGGCGCGCAGCTCGTCGAGGTCGGCATCGAAGCCGGTGGCGATGACACCGCCGTCGCGCAACAGCACGGCGGGCGTCTCCATGAGCGTGGCCTGCAGGCGCGCGGCCACGGCTGCGTCGGGCGAGAGCGCCGAGCGGACCTGCTGCAGCAAACCGGGCGAGGCCCCGTCCTCCTGTGGCAGCTCGGGCACGCGGGCCAGCAAATCGGGCAGGCCCAGCAGCGTGTCGCGCAGGCCGGCCAGCTCGCGCGGGCGCACTTGGCGCAAGGCCACGCGGGCGTTGATGCGCTCGACGTCGCTCATCTGGCGCAAGGCCTCGCGGATGGCATCGAAACCCTGAGCGTGGCTGGGCGGCGCCAGCAGGGTGGCCACCGCGTCGTGGCGGGCGCGGGCCACGCTGCGGCCGCGAAGGGGCTGGGTCAGCCATTGGCGCAAGGCGCGGCTGCCCATGCCGGTGCGGCAGGTGTCGAGCAGGGACAGCAGCGTGGGCGCGTCCTCGCCGCGCAGGGTCTGCACCAGTTCCAGGTTGCGCAGGGTGGACGGCGGCAAATCGAGCAGCTCCGACACCCGCGGCACCTCCATCGAAGCCACGTGTGCCAGCGCCCTGCCCTGCGTGTGCTCGGCATAGCTGAGCAGCGCGGCAGCGGCGGCATGCGCCAGGGGCATCTCCTGGGCGCCCCAGCTTTGCAGGTGCTGCACCTGCAGCTGCTCGCACAGCTTGCGCAGGCCCAGGCCGGCGTCGAACTGCCAGGTGGGGCGGCTGGTCAGGGCCACGCCACGCGGGCCACCCCCGCTGGCACTGCCCGCGCTCAGCAAAGGCAGCAAAGCGGGCGGCACGCGCTCGCGGTCGTAGAGGATTTCAGCAGGCTGCAAGCGGGCCAGCCAGCCCACCAGCTCGCGCGCGGTGCATTCGGTCAGGCACAGCTTGCCGCTGGACAGGCCCACCCAGGCCAGGGCGCAGGGCGTGGTGTCGGAGGGTTTGTCCTTGCCGCGCTCTTTGCCCATGACGACCGCCAGCAGCAGCGCATCGGCGCGCTCGGACAGCAACTCGGTGTCGATCAGCGTGCCGGGCGTCACCACCCGCACCACCTTGCGCTCCACCGGGCCCTTGCTGGCGCCGACCTCGCCGACCTGCTCGCAAATCGCCACCGACTCGCCCAGGCGGATCAACTTGGCCAGGTAGGTCTCGACCGCGTGAACTGGCACACCGGCCATCACCACCGGCTCGCCGCCGGATTGGCCGCGCACCGTCAAGGTGATGTCGATGAGGCGGTTGGCCTTGCGCGCGTCGTCGTAGAAGACCTCGTAGAAGTCGCCCATGCGGTAGAACACGAGGGTGTCCGGGAACTCGCTTTTGATCCGCAAGTACTGGTGCATCATGGGCGTGTGCCTGGAGAAATCGGCCGTGGCGCTGGAGGGTGTGAGGGTGCTGGGCGTGTCCATGGGAGGGGGCATGGCGGTCGGAGGCCTGGGCAGCGCAGGCGCACATGGAGGCGCGCATGGCGACGCACAGAGGCGGCGTCTCAGGGCGGTGAGTGTATGCGCTTTGCCCAAGCGCCCTGCCCCCGCGCTTTCAGGGCGCCCATGAAAAAAGCCGACCCATGCGAGTCGGCTTCTTTGGAGGCCTGAACCAGGCCGCGCTGCGTTCCGAACCTTCAGATCACCGAAGGCTCAGGATGCGACAGGCGCTGGCGATCAGTAACCGCCACGGCCACCGCCGTAGCCGCCGCCGCTGCCGTAGCCGCCACGCGAGCCGCCGCCACCGAAGCCACCGCTCGGACGGTCTTCCTTGGGACGGGCCAGGTTGACGGTCAGGTCACGGCCTTCCAGTTGTTGGCCGTGCAGGGCGCGGATGGCAGCTTGCGCTTCTTCGGCAGTGCCCATTTCCACGAAGCCGAAGCCCTTGGAGCGGCCGCTGTCACGGTCCATCATGACCTTGGCGGATTGGACCGAACCGAATTCGGAGAAGGCGTGCTGCAGGCTTTCGTCGCGCACGGAGTAGGCCAGGTTGCCAACGTAGAGTTTGTTGTTCATGGTGTGTCTTTCAAAAATGAAAAGGGATGTTGAGCGGGTGCTCAGCGGAATTTGCGACGCATGGGTGCAGGTGCACCACCAGCGCGCGGTTCGAGGTGGCGGAAGGTGATGCGGCCTTTGCTCAAGTCATACGGCGAGAGCTCCAGCGACACCTTGTCGCCCGCCAGGATGCGGATGCGGTTTTTGCGCATCTTGCCGCCCGAATAGGCGACAAGGGTGTGACCGTTTTCGAGGGTCACGCGGAAGCGGGCATCAGGCAGAACTTCGTCCACTTGGCCACGCATTTCGATGAGGTCTTCCTTGGACACAGGTCTCCTAAGGTGAGGAAGCTGGCTGCGCGGCGATCAGGCCGAACAGTTGGACTGACGCACGAAGCGGCGGCCCTGGTCCGCGGCATAGCGGATGGCCTCGTCGTGGGTGGGAAAGCAAGGGATGAAGCGGAAGACCCGGTCATGGGTGCCGCGGCCGCGTCCACTGCGGATGGAAATCGAGGCAGCGTACTGGCCCGATTCATTGAGTTTGGCGAACGGTGACAGGCAGAACTTGTCGACCGAAAACGAGGAGGCAGGGAAAGGATTCAAAAGATTCACTGAGGGCCGCAAGGCCTGGGGGAGAATCCGAACGGCACGGAGTGCATCGAACGGAGAAGCTTGCCTGGGAAACAACCCGGTGCCGGTTCGCGGCGGAGGTCAGGTGCCTTGGGTGGCACGTTCAGCAGACTCGACCCAGAACTGCATGTCAAGATCGGTGCTGGCGTTTCAAGCTCAGGCAGATGGCGCTGAGCAGGCAAGCAGCCTGCAGCGCTGCTTCGCACTCTAACAGCATCTTGTGAAATGTGCTCACTTATTTTTGCCCCGGTGCGCACATCCCGCAGGCACCCTCCCCCTAGAACCACCGCACTGGCTTGACGCTGTCACGGGCGCTCCCTAGGCTGGGCAGCGAACTCTGGAGGATGCCATGGCAGATTTTGACAGCGCCATCGTGAAAACCTTGGCCCGGGAAGGCGGCGCACGGTACACCGAGACCCCGGGCGACAGCGGCGGCGCCACCAAGTACGGCATCTCCAAAAGGGCGTACCCGCAACTCGACATCCGCAACATCACCGAGCAACAGGCCAGGGACATCTACCGTGCCGATTACTGGAACGCCGTGCAGGGCGATGCGATCCGGTCTCAAGAGGTGGCAGAAAACATTTTCGACACCGCGGTCAACATGGGCACCGGCCGCGCCGTGAGGATCACCCAGATGGTGCTGGGCTTGTCTCCGGTGGACGGCAACCTCGGCCCAGCCACCCTGGCAGCCATCAACGCCGCCGACCCGGCACGCTTCGTCGCTGACTACACGCTGGCCAAGATCGCACGCTACGTTGGCATCTGCAACAAAGACCGCTCACAACGCCAGTTCTTGATGGGCTGGCTGAACCGGGCCATGGGAGCGATGGCATGAGCATCATCGGACAACTGCTGGGTGCGGGCGACGCCATCAATGCGGTGGGCAATGTCGTGGACAAATTCGTGACCACGGACAAGGAACGCCTGGAGTTGCAGATCGAGAAGGACAAGGCGGCGCAAGACCACGCCTACCGCCTGGAACTGCTGGACCAGCAACTCAACCTGGCCCAGATCGACGTCAACAAAACCGAGGCGTCCAACCCGAGCGTGTTTGTCGCAGGCTGGCGACCAGCCATCGGCTGGGTGTGCGCCGCGGCCCTGGCCTACCAGTTCCTGCTCTACCCGCTGATGCTGTGGCTGCCCTTTCCCAAACAGCCGCCCCAACTGAACCTGTCCGAGCTTTACCCCCTGATTTTCGGCATGCTGGGCATCGCGGGCATGCGCTCGTTCGAGAAGGTCAAGGGCGTGGAAACGCGGCAAGTGGGTGGCAAGGCCAGCGACGCCAAGGCCGATCCGGGAGAGGTCTGAACCGGGCCGAGGCTGCTCGGCCACACGCAGCGGTCACGCTACAGTGCCGGGTGTGAACCAGCCAACAGACACACCCTCCATGCGCAAGCATCGCAGCCAGCTGACTTTTGCCTCTCCTCGTCCATGGCTGCGCACCGCAGCGACCTTGCTTGCCTCGGCCATGCTGGGCGCCTGCGGCAGCACCGTCGTGAACCCGGTGACCGGCGAGGCCGAGCGCTCCGTGATGGACGAGCCCGCCGAGATCGCCCAAGGCCAGAAAGCCCACCAGCAGGTGCTCAAGGAGCAGCGCGCCTACGCCAACCCGAAGGTGCAGGCCTACGTCAACACGCTGGGCCAGAAGCTGGCGGCGCAGTCACACCGCGCCAACCTGGCATGGACCTTCACCGTGCTGGACAGCCCCGAGGTCAATGCCTTCGCCCTGCCCGGCGGCCATGTGTACGTGACGCGCGGCATCATGGCCTACCTCGACAGCGAGGCCGAACTGGCCGGCGTGATGGGCCACGAGATCGGCCATGTCACCGCGCGCCATGGCGCACAGCGTGCGACACGCCAGCAAGACGCCGGGCTGGGTGTGCTGGCGGCCACGGTGCTGGGCGTGGTGCTGG
>CAIQIL010000616.1 GCA_903871865.1 uncultured Burkholderiales bacterium | reverse complement strand
GGCGGGCAGGCGCCGCAGCGCCGTTCCGCGGGAGGACGCTCAGGCCTGCGGGGGGCGCTCCAGGGGCGCGATGACGTGGCTGCGCCAGGCGCTCGCTTCGGCGCGGCGCCAGGCTGCCGTGCCTTCGCTGGGCGCCAGGGCCTGCACGCTCAGCGCGGGCGCGAGGGGGAAGCTGCTGCCACCGGCGTCGAGCGCGGCGGCGTTGCCGGCGGCATCCGGGGCCTGGGTGTGTTCACCGAGGGCGACCACGCTGCTGTCTTGCGGGTCGTGGATGTGGCGCTGGAAGGTGTCGTGGGCGTGTTGGTGGGCTTGCAGGCGCGCCTCCGGGCGCGCCTGTTGGGCTTGGGTGGCCTGCGCTGTGTTCACGGGGCTGGCGACAGCGGTGAACGGGTGCGCCTTCAGCTCGGCGGCGCGCTGCCAAGCGTGGTCGCGGGCGTGCATGGTGTCGATCAGCTGCAGCGCGCCAGGGCCGGCCACGCGGGCCACCAGGCTGCGCAAGGCGCTGCGGGCGTTCCAGGGGGCGGTGCCTGGGGTGTCCGTGTGCTGGGCCGTGCCTGGGGCCACCGCGAGGGTGACGGCGCTGTGGCGGTGCGCCGCACCCATCACCTGCAGCAGCACGTTGGAGACCCCGTGCACCGGCAAGGCGAGCACCAGCACCCACACCATCAAAGGGCGCAGGCAGCTCAGGCGCAGGCGGTGCAGCAAACGGGTCATGGTGACCTTATACGCACGCCACATGAACTCTGGATGACTTTTGTGCCTGCCGCGCGAATCCCGCTGCGTGCCAGGGTCAGGCGCCTTGCGTAGCATGGGCGCCATGAACACCGATCTGACCCTCGATTTCGTCTCCGACGTCTCCTGCCCCTGGTGCGCCATCGGGCTGTCGGCTTTGCAGCAGGCCATCGCGCAGGTTTCAGCGCCGGCCGCTGAGCCGCCCCTCACCGTGAGCCTGCGCTGCCAGCCCTTCGAGCTCAACCCGCAGATGCCGCCCGGCGGCCAGGACATCGGCGAGCACCTGACGCAGAAGTACGGCAGCACGCCCGAGCAGCAGGCGCAGATCCGCGAGACCATCCGCCAGCGCGGCGCCGAGGCGGGCTTCACCTTCAACACGCAGGGCCGCGGCCGCATCTACAACACCTTCGACGCCCACCGCCTGCTGCACTGGGCCGACATCGAGCACCCCGCGCACCAGCTCGCGCTCAAGATGGCCTTGCTGCGGGCTTGCCACACCGAGCGCCAGGCCATGGACAGCCCCGAGGTGCTGCTGGCCGCGGTGCGCGCCGCCGGCCTGGACGCCACCCGCGCCCAGGCGGTGCTGGACAGCGACCTGTTCGCCGAAGAGGTGCGCGAGCAGGAAGCCTTCTACACCTCGCACGGCATCCACGCCGTGCCCGCGGTGGTCATCAACGGCCGGCACCTCGTGTCGGGCGGCCAGCCGGTCGAGGTGTATGTGCAGGCTTTGCGTCAGGTGGCTGCCGCCGATTGAGGCCCGGTCAGTGCTCGGGCGGTGCGCTGTGGGCGCCGCGCTGGGATAGCATCGCCCATCCCCAGCAACCATGGCCCACCGGGCCCCGAGGTGACCCCATGAAAGCCATCTGGAACGGCGTGACCATCGCCGAAAGCGACGACATCGTCACCCTCGAAGGCAACCACTACTTCCCGCGCGAGTCGCTCAAGGACCAGTACACCACCTTCAGCAACCACCGCAGCAGCTGTGTGTGGAAGGGCCAGGCGCACTGGTTGAGCCTCTTCGTCAACGGCGACATGAAGCCCGATGCGGTCTGGTTCTACCCCGAGCCCACCGATGCCGCCAAAGAAATCAAGGGCCGCGTGGCCTTCATGGCGGGCGTCGAGATCACCGATTGATGTCGGGGCCCCTGCTCTGAACGGATCACAGGGATGTCGCCGCAGCATTTGGCGACACTTGCGCTTGCGCGACGGTGGTGCGCGCCGAGGCGCCGGCACACAATCCTGGCACTACAACGCAATCAGGAGCTCGTCATGCCAGGATTCTTCCGTCTGCTCGCCAAAGCGGTGGCTTTCACCTCGGTGTCGCTGGTCGCCACCACCCCTGCCCACGCCGTCGCCCCCCACTACGTCACGGCCACATCCGGCCTGGGCTCGATCACCGTCAACGACGTCCTGTCCCTGCCCGGCGGCGATCCGGCCCCATCGAGCTGGGCGATTTGGAGCGGCAGGACATTTGGCGGGTATGTGAACACGCAGGCCACGACCGTGGGCGACGCCTTGCGCATCGCCGCCCCCGGCAACATCCCGGACCCCACCGGTTTCCGAACCGAACAGCGCGCCACCGTGGGCCAGGTCTATGACGTTTATCGCCAGTTCAACTCGAACACCCGACTCGAGATCGACGTGCCCTTGCTGACCCAGTTCACACAGCCGGACACCACGGGTCTGGCCATCAGCTTCTCGGGCTCAGCTTTCTCCTCTCTGGTCTATCTGGACAAGGGTGTGCGGGTGCGCTTGCAGCTCAATGCGGTGAACGCAGCAGGGCAGAGCGTGTCGGTGCTGGACGTCACGCAAGACTCGTTTGCCGACAAATCGTCGCCCTTCCTTTTCAATGTCGATGCACTGGTGCCGGCCGGCTTCGATGTGAAGCGCTTGACGGGCCAGCTGACAGCCGCGTCGGTCCTGCGCCCGGGCGCGATAGAAGACCCTGCAAGGAAGCTTGACAAGTTCGAGGTCCTGGCCACGCTCGACAGCATGACCATCCGTGCCGTGACCTCCGCTGTGCCCGAAGCGGGCAGCCTGGCCATGATGGGCCTGGGTTTGGTCGGCTTGTTCGGTTTGCGCGCCCGCCGCCAAGGCTGAGGATCTGGCCGAAGAAGAGGCTGCACGCCCGGCGGCATTGCCGGGATAATCGCGCATGACCTCTTCCTCCCTTGGCGCATCCTTCGCCGCCCTGCCCCTCTCCGAGGCCATGCAGGCCAATCTGCAGGCCCTTGGTTATGCGGCGATGACGCCCATCCAGGCCGCCAGCCTGCCCCTCACCCTGGCCGGCAAAGACCTCATCGCCCAGGCCAAGACCGGCAGCGGCAAGACCGTGGCCTTCACGCTGCCCCTGCTGCACACGCTGGACGCCAAGCGCTTCGCCGTGCAGGCCCTGGTGCTGTGCCCCACGCGCGAGCTGGCCGACCAGGTCACCACCGAAATCCGCCGCGTGGCGCGGGCCGAAGACAACGTCAAGGTGCTGACCCTGTGCGGCGGCAGCCCCATCCGCCCGCAAACCGAGAGCCTGGCGCATGGCGCCCACATCATCGTCGGCACGCCGGGCCGGGTGCTCGACCACCTCGGGCGCGAAAGCCTGAACCTCGATGCGCTGCAAACGCTGGTGCTCGACGAGGCCGACCGCATGCTGGACATGGGTTTCGCCGATGACATCGCCCAGGTCGTGGCGCACTGCCCGAAGCAGCGCCAGACCCTGCTGTTCTCGGCCACCTACCCCGAGGGCGTGGACAAGCTGGCGCGCCGCTTCATGCGCGATGCGCAAGAGGTCAAGCTGGCCGAGCGCCACGACACCTCGCTCATCCGCCAGCGCTTCTACGAGGTGACCGAGCCTGAGCGCCTGCACGCCGTGGGCCTGCTGCTCGACCACTTCCGCCCGGCCAGCACCCTGGCGTTTTGCAACACCAAGCAGCAGTGCCGTGACCTGGTCGCCGTGCTGCAGGCCCAGGGCATCGTCGCACTCGAATTGCACGGTGACCTCGACCAGCGCGACCGCGACCAGGTGCTGGTGCGCTTCGCCAATGGCAGTTGCAGCGTGCTGGTGGCCACCGACGTGGCCGCGCGCGGCCTGGACATCGCCCAGCTCGAAGCCGTCATCAACGTGGACATCACGCCCGACATCGAGGTGCACACCCACCGCGTCGGCCGCACCGGCCGCGCGGGCGAATCGGGCTGGGCCTTCAGCCTGGCCAGCATGGACGAGATGGGCCGCGTGGGCCGCATCGACGCGATGCAGGGCCGCGCCAGCGAGTGGCACCCCTTGAGCGAGCTCACGCCCTCGACCGATGCCGAACCGCTGCGCCCGCCGCGCGTGACGCTGCAGATCCTCGGGGGCCGCAAGGAAAAGATCCGCCCGGGCGATGTCCTGGGTGCGCTCACCAAAGACTTGGGGCTAGAGGGCGCCCAGATCGGCAAGATCAACGTCAACGAGTTCTCGACCTACGTGGCCGTGGACCGCGCCATCGCCGACAAGGCCTTGAAGGGCCTGCAAGGCGGCAAGGTCAAGGGCAAGTCCGTGAAGGTGAGGGCGCTGTGATGGCCGAGGACACGAACGCCTTCGCGGCCCTGGGCCTGAGCGCCGACCTGGCCGCGGCCGCCAGCGCCTGTGGCTACGACAGCCCCACGCCCGTCCAGGCCGAGGCCATTCCCGCGGTGCTGGCCGGCCGCGACGTGCTGGCCACGGCGCAGACCGGCTCGGGCAAGACCCTGGCCTATGTGCTGCCGCTGCTGCAGCAGTTGGAAAGCGCCTGGTTGAAAGCCCAGGCCAAGATGAAAGCCAAGGGTGGGGCAGAGCCCATCGGTCGCCGCCCCACCCGCGTGCTGGTGCTGGTGCCCACGCGCGAGCTGGCCTTGCAGATCGGTGAGTCGCTGCACGAACTGGCGCCGCACCTGCAGGCGCCGCTGCGTTGGGGCTGTGTGTTCGGCGGCGTCTCCATCAACCCGCAGATGATGGGTTTGCGCGGGGGCGCCGACATCGTCGTGGCCACGCCCGGCCGCCTGCTCGACCTGATCGACCACAACGCCCTGAGCCTGGACGGCGTGCAGAGCCTGGTGCTCGACGAGGCCGACCGCCTGCTCGACAAGGGTTTCGAAGACGAGCTCAACCGCGTGCTGGCCCTGCTGCCGGCCAAGCGCCAGGGCCTGATGTTCTCGGCCACCTTCGCGCCGCCGGTCGAGGCCTTGGCGCAGCGGCTCTTGCACGAGGCCGCGCGCATCGACGTGCGCGCCGAGGCCGTGTCCCTGCCCGACATCCACCAGCGCGCCATCGAGGTCGATGCGGCCCAGCGCACGCCGCTGCTGCGCCACCTGATCGCGCAAGAGGGCTGGTCGCGCGTGCTGGTCTTCGTGGCCACGCGCTACGCCAGCGAGCTGGTCACGCACAAGCTGCAAAAGGCCGGCATCCGTGCCGCGGCCTTCCACGCCGACGCCAGCCAGGGCGCGCGCCGCGAAGTGCTGCGCGCCTTCAAGGCCGGCGAGCTGCAGGTGGTGGTGGCCACCGACCTGGCCGCGCGCGGCATCGACATCGCCCAGCTGCCGGCCGTGGTCAACCACGACCTGCCGCGCTCGCCCGACGACCACGTCCACCGCATCGGCCGCACCGCGCGCGCCGGTGAAAGCGGCGTGGCCGTGAGCTTCGTCAGCGCCGACACCGAGGCCCACTTCCGCCTCATCGAGAAACGCCAGGGCCTGCGCGTGCCGCGCGAGCAGGTGGCGGGCTTCGAGCCGAAAGAGGTGCTGCCCACCGCCGCGCCTTCGCTGACCGACCCCGAGGGCACGGGCGGCGTCAAGGGCAAGCGCAAGAGCAAGAAGGACAAGCTGCGCGAGGCGGCGGCAGCGGCCAAGGGTTGAGCCGCTGCCTGGCCTTGATCTTGCCAAATTTTGGCAAGGCACCTAAGCTGGGCGCATGAGCACGATGAACATCTCCCTGCCCGAGACCCTGAAGTCCTTTGTGGACGAACAGGTGCGTCAGCGCGGCTATGGCACGAGCAGCGAGTACGTGCGCGAACTCATCCGCAGGGACCAGGACCGGCTCCAACTGCGCGGTTTGCTGCTGGCGGGGGGGGCATCGGCGCCGACCGAGCCGGTCGATGGCGCGTACTTCGACGCCTTGCGCGACCGGGTGCGCCAGCACACCGCTGCAGGCCCCCAAAACCGCTTGGGCGAGTGACCGTCCACGCCGTCATCCTGCGCGAGCAAGCGCGCCAGGACGTGGACGAGGCCATCGCGCACTACCTCGGTGAAGGTGCCGAGGCCGCCGCCCTGGGTTTCGTGGACGCGCTGGAGGTGGCGTTGATGCACCTGCAGCGCCACCCCGCGACGGGCTCACCACGGTACGCCCATGAACTCCAGCTGCCGGGCCTGCGCGCCTGGTCCTTGACGGGCTACCCGCAATTGGTTTTTTACATGGTGGGGGCCGGGCACATCGATGTCTGGCGCGTGCTGCATGGCGCGCGGGACATCCCCGCGTGGATGCGGGCGCCCGAGGATCTGGCTTGATCGGTTGGAGCTGCCGGTGATGTCAGTCCGCAGCAGGTGGCGGTGCAGCCTCTGAGGCGTTCGCAGCGTCCTGCCTGGACTGCCACGCCCGCAGCGCCTGCCGGTGGGCGTCCATGGCCAGGTCGTGCGCATCGAAGATGCAGGGGTCGCAGCCGTTGCCGCAGCAGTCGTTGATGTCCGGCGCCTCGGGCGGCAGGGGCATGGGTTCGTGGTCGGGGCTGGCTGGGTCGCGCATGGCCTGATTTTCTCGCACGGGCGCGCGCGGCGGGGCAGGCGCAAGGCAAAAACCCTCGCGCACCTCGGCCAAAGTCTGGCGCGCAAGCCGCCACGGGCCGCGCACCGGTCGCAAGGGGCCGTGCGCCGAGCCATCGGGCCTGGCCTGTGCGCCGAAAAGGCT
>CAIQIL010000615.1 GCA_903871865.1 uncultured Burkholderiales bacterium | reverse complement strand
TCGGTGACGGGCCGCATCATAAGCGCGATTCAGGGCGACCTCAAAAGCCAATGCATCCGAGGAGCCATGGCTCTTGAACACCAGCCCACGCAGACCGAGCAGCGCCGCGCCGCTGTAACGACGGTGGTCAACACGCCTTTTGAAGCGATTTAGCACCGGCATCGCGACCAATGCCACCAGTTTGGTGAGGATGTTGCGCGTGAACTCTTGCTTGATGAAGGACGCGAACATGCCCGCCAGACCCTCGGCGGTCTTCAAAGCGACGTTGCCGACGAAGCCATCGCAGACCACGATGTCGGAGGTGCCCTTGAAAATGTCGTTGCCTTCGACGTTGCCGTGGAAGTTGATGAGGCCGCGCTCATGCGCCTGGCGGAGCAATTCACCAGCCCGCTTGATCACTTCGCTGCCCTTGATGACCTCTTCGCCGATGTTGAGCAGGCCCACGCTGGGCGAGGGCTTGCCATCGACGGCCGACACCAGGGCCGAGCCCATGACCGCGAACTGGAGCAGGTGCTCGGCCGTGCAATCGACGTTGGCGCCCAGGTCCAGGACGGTGGTGAAACCGTCGTGCTGGTTGGGCATGACGGTGGCCAGCGCCGGGCGGTCGATGCCTTCGACGGTTTTGAGCAGGTAGCGCGCCAGGGCCATCAGGGCGCCGGTGTTGCCCGCAGAGACGCAGGCGTGCGCGGCAGCGGGCTGATCGGCCGTGCACTTGACCAAGCCGATGGCCACGCGCATGGACGAGTCCTTCTTGCGGCGCAGCGCAACTTCCACCGGGTCGTCCATGGTGACGACCTCGCTGGCCTCGACGATGCGGCAACGCGGCCAGTCACGGGCCACAGCCAGAGCCTCGGCCTGCCCCACCAGCAGGAGTTCAGCCTCGGGGTGTGCGGCCAGGAAGGCCTGGCAGGCCGGCAGTGTCACCGAGGGGCCGTGGTCGCCACCCATGCAGTCCACCGAGATGCGCACGGGCGACAGGACACCGCGGTCCGCCCCCCGAGTGGCACCCGCGACCGAAGGCGCGTCCTGGGAGGGATGGGGCTGGGTGGGAACTGCAAGTGTCATGGATGGGCAACAACGATGCGCCGACAAGGCGGCCGGCAAAAGACAAGGGCCGGCAAACCTGTTTGATCAGGTTGTCCAGCCCCAATGGCAAGTGTGTCTTGCACCTTGGCTGAGCGTGACGCGCCTGCTGTCGCAGGCGGGTGCCACGGTCAGTGGTTGTGTTGGATCAGGAGGCGTCGGCCTTCGTCTTCAGCACTTTGCGACCACGGTAGAAACCGGTGGCGCTGATGTGGTGACGCAGGTGCACTTCACCCGTGGTGGCTTCCACGGCGGTGCCGGGGGTGACCAGAGCGTTGTGCGAGCGGTGCATGCCACGCTTGGAGGGCGACTTCTTGTTTTGCTGAACGGCCATGTTGGACTCCGGGGCAATCTTGCCAGGGATCTGCTGCGCACATCGCCAGCCGCAGGCTGCCGTGAGCGTCGATCAGGGTTGCGATGAAAGTAAGAACCGGATGGCTATTTTGCCAATCTGAAAGCCTGCAAGAGCCACAGTTGACTGTCTTACATCCGGAAAACCCGCAATTCTAGCACAAGCCCTGCCGGAATATCAATTTCTGCAACCCGTCAAGCTTTGGGCGGCTTCTTGAGTGCGGCCAATGCCGCGAAGGGATGTGGCTTCTGCCCGGCTGTGCCGGACGCATCGGACTCGTCTGTGGGCGAAACGGACTGCGCAGGCGCACCCGGCACCGGGGTTTCGCTCTCGTCGTGCATGAGTGCCTCGACGTCGGTCGGGCACACACCGTGGCGCGGCACCAGCGGCTGCGCCATGATCAGCTCGTCCTCCAGCAAGGCCAGCAAATGGAAGTGGCGCTCCAGGGCCAGCACATCGTCGTCGGATTCGGCGTCCAGTCGGATCGCTTCGGCCTCGTCGCGGGCAAAGCGGATCTGCAGGTCGATGGCCAGGGGCTCGCGCACGCCGTGCAGGCAGCGCTGGCACTCCCACTCCAGCACGGCTTCGGCCTGCAAATCGAGCCAAAGCTGCGGGCC
>CAIQIL010000614.1 GCA_903871865.1 uncultured Burkholderiales bacterium | reverse complement strand
GGGGGCCTTGGTTGTGCAGCAGTCGCCTGTCGATATGCTTCTTCAACCAGCTTGTCGGCACCTTCTATCCACCAGCCTCGCACCTGGCGGTATTCATCGAAAAACTGATCGTACTTCGCCTTCGCTTCCTTCAATAGGCACTGGGACGAATCGAAGCCATCAAAGGCGATGCCATTGAACATCCACTCGGTGATGAAGCCTGCGCCCACCGGCAGACCGCCAATGCGTGCTTGGTAGGCAATGGAGGTTTCAGACCAACCCACGGTGGAGCGAGGAGCTGTTCTGCCGCTGTCGGGTGGGCACGTCTTGCACTTCTCTTTCGTGCGGCTGGTGGCTTCGCTCTTGGCGATGGGAGCGCTTTTTGCGCGCTCGGCTTCCGCCATGTGCTGCTTTGCCGCATCCCGCGCAGCCTCTTGCGCAACACCCGCAGCAACGCCCACGCCCAGGGCGGCCAAAACGCGCACGGCAGCCGCTTCCACTGCCGGCACCACGATGGCAACCATCACCTCGCTCCTTCAAGTTTGTTGTGCATGACCGCCAGCAGTTCGTCCAGCCGCTGCTCTGGCGTGGCACCCGGTTTGCTCAGGTGACGATGGACAAGCGGATCGTCGTGGATGCGCGGTGCGTCGGCCGCCAGGTACATCAGGTGCAACACATGCGCTGCAGAGGTGAAGCCCATCCGGGTGCAGTACACATGGGCGGCTTGCATGCGCGCGACCACCTCATCTCTCCCAGGATCCGAAGCCAGCTCTTGCCTGCGCGCCAGAAATTGCGCTGCGACGCCGCACACAAACTGACGGTCGTCATGGACCTGGAGTGCGCGCCATTGCGTCTCGCTCAGCGTCAGCATGGCGGTCTCCCAATCCAGGCGCGGCGGCCATCTTGGAGCAGATGCCACTCTTCAATGTGCGCGAAGAAATCAAGGCGTTGGGCCTCATCCAGCACCTGCATCAAGCCCACCAGCACACGCGGATCCCAAAAGCGCAACAAGGCCTCTCGGCCATCTGGCAAACGCAGGTCCAGACGCAGCTGCATCAACTGCGCCAGCCCTTCACTCTTGCGGGGCAATCAACCAGGTCACGGCCGGTGCGTCGCGTTCGAGCTGCGCCAAGTCGTTGACAATCCCTTCATCCACCGTCTGTGCGTCGATCAGCCAGGGCCCGGCGTGGCTCAAGGGCTCGTCTGGGGAGCCTGCAAACAAGGGCCTGAAGCCGGATCGCGCGGTGAAGCACTCGCCACGGTGTGCTTGGTACTGCAGCCCATCGACCAATGCGTAGAGGCGCAGCGCAGCGAAAGTCTGGCGCAATTCGACCAGCCTTTGCTTCACATCGATGGCCATGCTCACTCCCGCACGACGGTTGAGCTGCCAGCGGCTGCGGCCCTCGCAAGGCAGTCAAGGCAAATGCCCGATGTGACGGGCACTGCGATGCTGGCTGCTGATACCAGGCCCCCCGCCTTGTCATCGGCTGCGACGCCAGTGCCGCCGCCCTGATCTGACCATGTGGCCAGCGACTGGCCTGCAATCAACACCGCTCCGCAAGCGGTCTTGTCGCCGTGCCGGGCGGGTGCCTGTCCCATGGCGACCATGTCAGGCGCGCCCGACAAGATCGGAAACGTGCCACGGCACCGCGGGCAGATCACCATGTCACCCACCCGGGCCACGTACTTGCCGTGGATGTCAAAGGTGAAGTCCGCGCCGATCACAGTGCCGCCATGGCTTGTGCGATCGCCCAGCACAACGAATGGCAACGTGGCCATGCTGTCCCCCTGCTGTTTTTTGATGTGAGCGGGAATCTAGCAAGGGCACCATGACATGCGCAAGCATCGATGGCGGCAATTCGTTTCCAAAGGTTGGCGACAGCCTCACCGCGCCATCACAGCACCCTTCACAGGGGCTTGAGCACATCCGCCGGGCAGCCCGCGTCCAGCCATTCCTGCCACTCCTGCGCCAGTTGCTCGGAGCGCAGCACGGCCTCGGTCCAGACCTTCATGCGCTGCTGCGGCGGCAGGCTTTTGAAGTCGGTGCGGTCGGGCAGCTTGCCGCCGGGCAGCGTGCGCACCCACTCGGGGTTGGGGCACAGCAGCACCATGTTGCTCAGGGCGGGCGTGGCGCGGTGGCGCCAGCGCAGGCCCTTGTCCAGCCAGCCGGGCACGACCTGCTGCTGGAAGTGCGGGTAGAGCACCAGGCCGGGCTTCATCTGGTTGTAGGGCCAGTGCACGTGGTAGTCCACCAGGCCGCCGTCCCAGTGGGCGCCAGGCCGCGCGCCGGGGATGTGCGGCACGCCTTCCAGCATGAAGGGGATGCTGCAGGACGCCAGCATGGCCGGGAGGAAGTTGGCTTCGGTCAGCGCCACGTGCTGCGTGGGCAGGTCGCGCAGGGGCACGGGCAGCGGCTCGCCGGGCGAGGAGAACACGTGGCGCTCCAGGAACAGGCCCACGGCCTTGCGCGAGAGCGCATTCGTCAGCGCCAGGCCGGCGAAGCCCGCCGCCGTGCGCGCCGGGGTGTTCTGCCGCAGGATCTGCCGGCCCTTGGAGGTCAGCACGTGCAGGCGCCAGCGCGGGTGGTTCAGCAAGGCGTCGGTGTCGCGCCCGAAGAAGTCCTGCAGGGTCTGCGTGAAGCCGGCGGTGATGCGCGCGGCGCTGGGAAACTGGCGCCCCGCCTCGGGTTCGATGTGCTGGTGGATGTAGCCGTGCGACAGGTCGGCGAAGGCGCGGATGGGATCGGGCATGGCGGCCGTGGCCATGCGCCAGGCGCCGATGGACGCGCCCACGAGGTGCACCGTGTGGCCGCCCATGGGCAGCCAGCGGCCGAAGATCTGCTGGTCGAGGTGGGTGAGCATCAGCCCCTTGGGCCCACCGGCGGCGGCGGGCACCACGCGGATGTCCTGCGGGCGCAGGCCCTGGGTGGCGATGTGCTGGCGGGCGCGCTCGCCGACGTGGATGTGCAGTGCTTTCATGAGGCTTGGGCAGGCAAGGCCAACAACTCGGCTTCCAGGCGCCTGATGCCCTTCACCAGATTTTTGAAGGTGGCCGAGCGTTCGTTGGCCAGGTCCAGGTGCGGCCCGATCAAGCGCGACGCACCCACCTTCTGGTAAGCCCCTTGCGTCAGCTTGCGCAGCTCATCGCTCGGGCTGCCCAGGTGGTCAGGCTGTCTGAATTTGGCACTGCCTTGATGCTTGTTCAGCCCAGTCACGCCCAGCGCGCGCTCCACAGCAGCGAGGTCCGCCAAGTAAATGGTTTCCAGCTCCTTGCATGCCACCCGCACCAGCGACACAGCGCCGCGTCCTGCATCTGCGCAAAGCCTCAGCAGCTTGTGCTTGACGACGGTGCAATCAGGCGCACTGTCCTGGTCGCGCAGCACGATGAAGCGGGCCTGCGGATTGACATAGCCGCGCATCCGCCTGACCAACTGCTTCTCCAGGTCTTGCTTGCCCTCGAAAGGAATCAGGCGGACATGGATGCCAGGGTCCAGCATGCGTGGCAAAAGTCCCTGCAGCATGGCTTGCGCCGAGGGCTCTTCCAAGAAAAACACGAGCTCTTTCATACGGGGTCGGCACCCTCGAAAAAGCCCTGCTTCCAGAGGTAGCCCATTTGGTCACCTTCGGCCATGTAAGCGGCGATCTGGGCGTCGTCACGGGCACGCCTGATCTCGGTGGCGCCCTCGCGTTTGACCAGCCAGCAAACCTCCTCCAGGTTGACCGCGTTCAGGAAGTCCGGCGAATGCGTGGACACCAGCACCTGCCCGCCCCGCTGTGCATACAGCCTGAACTCTTCGGCCAACTCGCCCATGAGCTTGGGATAGAGTTGGTTTTCCGGCTCCTCCACACACAGCAGGGGGTGCGGTTTGGGGTCGTGCAACAGCACCAGGTAGGCGAACATCTTGATCGTGCCGTCCGACACGTAGCGGTCCAAGAACGGCGTTTTGAAGGTGCCATCCTGAAAGCGCAGGGTCAGGTAGCCATCGGCCATCAATTCGGGTGTCACCGACGCGATGCCAGGCACGCGACGCGCCATCACATCCAGCATGTCCTGGAAAGCAGTTGGGTGCTGCTCGAACAGGTAGCGCGCCACCAGCGGCAAGTTGTCGCCCGTCTCGGACAGATGCTCCGATTCGCCCGATGCCTCCTTGCGTCCACGCGCTGCGTTGATGTGAAAGTCCGATACATGCCAGGACTCGATCAATTGTCGGAACGCCGTGGCTGCCTTGAAGCGCTCAAACTGCCCCAGGCCTTTGATGGCCAAGGTGTCGGGCGCGACCTTCTGCGACTCCCGGTCCAACTCCTCGTCGCCTTTATGGAAGTCTTCCTCGTTGGTGATGGCAAAGCCCTCGCCGTTGGTGAAGTCCAGGAAGCGGTAAGGGCTGCCGTAGCGGCCACGCTTGTAACGCAGGATTTCGCGCTGAACGATCGGCTGGCCCGCACGTTCACCGATCTCCAGCGAGTAGGTCACCAGCCGCTCCACGCCCGTGATTTGCATGCGGTACTGGATCTCGATCAGGATGGTCGGGTCCGTGGCATCCCGGCTCAGCACTTCGCGGAAGCGACCCCGCGCATCCAGGGCCTGCCGCACATTGCCCTTGAGGCAATCATGCAAGAAGCCGAACACATCGAACAGGGTGGACTTTCCGGCCCCGTTGGCGCCCACCACGACCAAAAAGTTCGGGATGTCGGTCAGGTGCACATCGCGGAACACCTTGTAATTCTTCAGTCGGATGGATTCGATTCTCACGGCACGCCCTCTCAAAGGCTGGGGTGTAGGTGGTGTGGTCTTGGGCTTTGTCGAACTGTATCGGAAGGGCGAGTACTGACAGGCGCAGGCGCTCCGGTTGCGGGCCAAGGTTGACTGGCGGGGTGCCCTGGACGATCGGCTCGGGCGAACGCCGATGGCGGTCGGCGACTTGATCGTGGGCGAAGTGCTGCAGGGCGTGCGTGACGACAGAACCCTTCACTTCGTTCAAAGCTCGGCCTGCTCACTTCCGAGGTTCGCACACCGAGCTTTTTGCTGCGTCGTCCGAGCAAATCACGACACGCGCGGAGCTCTGAGCTCGGCTTGTGCACCTTGGGGGTGCATGCACGGAGCTTTGTGCTCGGCGTGCCGAGCTGTGGATCTCCATGCGCCGAGCTCTGAGCTCGGTGCGCGCAGCAAAAAGGTGCGCCACTGCAGTTCAGAGCTCGGCACACGCACCTCATTGCTGCATGGGCCGAGCTCGGAACTCGGCGTCTGCGGCTCGGCGCTCCGTCACGGCGGCTCGGCGCTGCATCGCTGCGGTTCGCCACGCCCCTGTCGCCGCTGCGAAGCCCCCACTCGCCGCCGGGAAGGCCTCAAGCGCGGGACAATGCTCGCCATGAGCACCCCGCCCCGCCGTCACCCCGTCATCCCCATCCGCGTGGCGAGCGCGCCGGCTGTTGCGCCGAGCGCCGATCACGGCCATGCGCATGGCGATCACCACGGCCACAGCCACGACCACGGCGACTGCTGCACCCCCACGCTGACGCCGCAGCCCCCCTCCGCAGACGCGCCCCCCGGCACCCACCCCGTGCGTTTTCGCATCGAGCAGATGGACTGCCCGACCGAAGAGCGCCTGATCCGCCAGAAGCTGGAGCCCATGGCCGGTGTGGCGCGCCTGGATTTCAACCTGCTGTCGCGCGAATTGACCGTGCACCACACGCTGGACGCGAGCACACCGCTGGAAGCCGCCCTGGCCGACATCGGCATGGCGCCGCGCGTGCTGGCCGCCGGGCAAACGGTGCAGCCCCTGCCGCCGGCCGTGCCCACGCGCCAGCGCTGGCTGCTGGCCGCCTCGGGCCTGGCCGCGGTCGGTGCGGAGGCCGCGGCCTGGGCGAGCGGCGTGGAGGCGTCGGTCCCGGTGATCGCGCTGGCCGTGTTGTCGATGGCCCTGGCCGGTGGGCCGACCGCCAAGAAGGGCTGGATCGCGCTGCGCCACGCCACGCTGAACATCTACTTCTTGATGTCGCTGGCGGTGCTGGGCGCCTTGCTGATTGGCAAATGGTCCGAAGCGGCGATGGTGCTGTTCCTGTTCGCCGTGGCCGAAGCCATCGAGGCGCTGTCGCTGGAGCGGGCGCGCAAGGCGGTGCAGGCGCTGTCGGCGCTGGCGCCCGAGGTGGCCTGGGTGTGGGGTGCGGGCACAGGCGGCGCAGGGGATTGGGCCGAGCGCCCCGTCGCCGAGGTCGCCGTGGGCAGCCGCATCCGCGTGCGCGCCGGCGAGCGTGTGCCGCTGGACGCCGAGCTCACGCAGGGCCAGGGTGCGCTCAACGAGGCCGCCATCACCGGCGAGGCCCTGCCCGTGGACAAGGCCGTGGGCGATGCCCTGTTCGCCGGCAGCGTGCTGGTCGATGGCCTGATCGAAGCGCGCACCACGGCCACGGCCAGTGGCGGCACGCTGGCGCGCATGGCAGCGGCCATCCAACAAGCCCAGGCGCAGCGCGCGCCCACGCAACGCTTCGTCGATGCCTTCGCGCGCTGGTACACGCCTGCCGTGGTGCTGCTGGCCCTGGGTGTGGCGCTGCTGGGGCCGTGGTTGAGCGCCACGCCATGGCAACCCTGGGCCTACCAGGCCTTGGTGCTGCTGGTGATCGCCTGCCCCTGCGCGCTGGTGGTGTCCACCCCGGTGACGGTGGTCAGCGGCCTGGCCGCGGCGGCGCGCCTGGGCATCCTCGTCAAGGGCGGCGTGCACCTGGAAGCTGGCCGCCACCTGCGCGCCATCGCGCTGGACAAAACCGGCACGCTCACCGAAGGCCGCCCTGCCCTGACCGATTGCGAGGCCCTGCCCGGTGTGCTGGTGCAAGGCGTGGCCCTGAGCGACGCCGAAGCCCTGCGCATCGCCGCCAGCCTGGACGCGGCCAGCACCCACCCGGTGGCCCGCGCCGTGGTGGCCGGCTGGCGCGAACAGGTGGCCACGGCCGGTGCTGCCAACGCAGTGACCGCCCAGAGCTCGCCCCTCAGCCTGACCCTGAGCCCCGTGAGCGACTTCGCCCTGCTGCCCGGCCAAGGCGTGCAAGGCACGGTCGATGGCCAAGCCTGGTGGCTGGGCCACGCGCGCTGGCTGCAGGAGAAAACCGCCGAGCAAACCGACGGCGCGCACCTGGGCAAGCTGGGCCAGGCCCTGGCCCGCCTGCAGGCGCTGGAAGCGCAAGGCCGCACGGCCTTCGTGCTGTTCAACGCGCAAGGCCCGGCCGCCGTGCTGGGCGTGGCCGACACGCTGCGGCCCACCTCCGCCCAGGCCATCCAGGCGCTGCAGGCGCTGGGCGTGCACACCGCCGTGCTGAGCGGCGACAACGCCCAGGCCGTGCAGCACGCGGCCGCGCGGCTCGGCATCGAAGACGCCCGCGGAGGCCTGCTGCCGCACGACAAGCTCAGCGCCATCGAGGCCCTGAAAGCCGAGCACGGCCGCGTCGCCATGGTGGGCGATGGCGTCAACGACGCCCC
>CAIQIL010000613.1 GCA_903871865.1 uncultured Burkholderiales bacterium | reverse complement strand
TGCACGCGCTCGATGGCGCGCCCCAGGACGTGCACACCGTGGTGCTGAGCCTGGAGGAAACCGCCGACCTCGACAGCACCGCCGTCGAATGCCTGCTGGAGTTGGACCGCCACCTGCAGCAGCAAGGCCAGCGCCTGTTGCTGTCCCGCGTCAAAGACCCGGTGCGCGAGTTGCTCACCCGCTGGGACCCGCCAGGCCTGGGTGCGCAGGGGCGCATGTTCCTCAGCGTGGCCGATGCGGTCAAGGCCAGCCAGCGCTGAAGGCGGGCGCCTGGCGCTCGCCGTCACTCAACCCTGCTGGCGTCGCTGCAATTCGCAGAACAGGCCCGACTGGTCCAGATCGGCCATGCCGTGGGCGGCGGCATCGGCGTAAAGCCCGGTCAGCGCCTGGGTGATGGGCGCGTCGAAGGCCATCTCGCCAGCCGTGTGCAAGGCGTTGCGCAGGTCCTTGAGCTGGATGGCCAGGGAGCCGCGCTTGGTGAAATCCCCCTCGACCATGCGCTGGCCATGCACCTCCAGGATGCGGCTTTCGGCGAAGCCACCGCGCAGCGCCTCGCGCACCTTGGCCGGGTCCGCCCCGCCGCGCTCGACCAGCAGCAGCGCCTCGGCCACCGCGCCGATGGTGATGCCCACGATCATCTGGTTGGCCAGCTTGGCCAGTTGCCCCGAACCCGCCGGCCCGACGTGCACCGGCCGGCCCAGCACCGACAGCACCGGCACGGCCGCGGCGAAATCGGCCGCGTCGCCACCGGCCATGATGGCCAGCGTGCCGGCCTGCGCACCGAGCGTGCCGCCCGAGACCGGCGCGTCCAGCACGCGCACGCCACGGGCCCCCAGGTCGCGCGCATGGGCCTGGGCTTGGGCCGGCAGGATGGAGCCCATGTCGATGAACAGGCAGCCCGGGCGCATGGCATCGGCCGCCGAGGCCCCGGGCCTCGTTGGCTCGAAGACCACCTGCCGCACCACCTCGCCGTTGTCCAGCATGGCGATGACGACGTCGGCCTGAGCCACGGCCGCCGAAGGGGTGTCGGCCACCCGCGCGCCATCGCCGGCCAGCGCCTCGGCCTTGCTGCGCGTGCGGTTCCAGACGGTGAGGGTGTGGCCGGCCTGCAGCAGGCGGCGGGCCATGGGTTGGCCCATCAGGCCACAGCCCAAAAGAGCGATGTGGGCAGCGGTGTGAGCGGCGGGCGCAGCGGTGTTCGGCATGGGCGGGAGGCCGCAGAAACGGCAGGGATTCCAGACTTGCCGTATTGTCAGGGATGCAACACACAGGCAGCTGGCGGGGCCACGGCCTGTGCGAAATGCCACGGGTTTCGCGAAAACCCCAGGATGATCCCTCGTTTGAAGGACAGCCACATGCTGGAATTTCAGCGAACATCGACACATCGGTCGCTCGGCACCTGTCCGGCGCAGGCGGCCCGGAACTCATTCACACACACATGGCCGATTTCCTCGCTCCGGGTTTGCTGGACGGCACCGCCTTGAACATCGCGGTGCTGCACGCGCTTGACCAGCTGGGCGTGGGCGTCCTGGTCAAGGATTTGTCCACCAATCGTTACGACCTCGCCAACGCGGTGGTCGCCCGCCTGCTGGGCCTGGAAGGCCGCGAGCTGGTGGGGGTGCAAGACAGCGACCTCTTCGATGCCACCCTGGCCGTGGCGCTGCGTGCCGCCGACCTGCAGGCCAAGGCCACACCGGGCGGCGTGGTCTCCGAACACAAGCTGGAAATGGCAGGCGGCCGCCGCGAATTCACGGCCTGGCGCCAGCTGTTCACGCCGGAAGACGGCGCCCCCAAGCTGGTGTCGGTCTGGCAGGACGTCACCGACGCGCGTCGCCGCGATGCCCAGCTGCAAGGCGCGCTTGCCCAGCTGGAGCAGCAGCAAAAGGCCAACGAGAACCTGCGCCGTGACGTCGAAGGCAGCCAGGTGCGCGATGCCCTCTCCGGCCTCTACCACCGTGCCCACTTCGAAGAGCAGCTCTGCCGCGAGGCCGACCTCTCCAGCCGCGAGCAGCGCGAATTTGCCCTGGTGGCCATCGCCGTGGACAACATGGACGAGATCCGCCAGAACCATGGCCTGGACGGCTGCGAGCGCGTCATCGAATCCCTGGGTCGCCTGCTGCGTGCCGGCACCCGCGCCATGGACGCGCCTTGCCGCCTGGGCGGCGACCGTTTCGTGGTGCTGCTGTCGGGCGTGGGCCTGGCCACGGCGCACTCGCGCATGGAGCAACTGCGCCGCCAGTGCGCCCAGCACATCGTGGCGCACAACGGTCAGCCCATCCCCTTCACGGTCAGCATGGGCGTGGCCAGCTTCCCGCACACCGCGGGCCTGGTCGATGAGCTCATGCGCAGCGCCGACCGCGCCCTGGCAGGTGCCCGCGAAAAAGGCGGCAACCGCATCGTGCTGGCCAGCATCCAGTTCACGCCAGCCACCTGAGGCACCGCCTGAGCAGCAGCGCTTGCGCTGACCTCACCCAGCCCAGCAACAAGGCCACCCGAGGGTGGCCTTTGTCTTTGGCGCCGATCGGTCGATCAGCCCGTGCTCAGTACGTGGTCGGTGCCGGCGGCGTGACGGTGAAGGTGTAGCCCTGGCCCGCGCCCGACATCAGCGAACTGATGATCGACGAGGTCAGGCAACCCTTGATCTTCGGGAAGGTGGTGGTGCCGGTGAAGGTCAGGCTGCCAGCGCCCATGGCCGAGACGGGGCCGTCGAAGTTCAGCGGCAGCACGACCGGGCTCTCGGTGGTGCAGGAGCCCACGCCGATGCCGTCCAGCGAGGTGATGGTGATGTTCACGCTGGTCGAGCCGTGGATGTGCAACTGGCCCGAGGTGTCAAGCGACACGGTGCCCGATGGCGCAGCCACCTGCGTGATGCGCAAGCCCACCTTGGTCGGCAGGCCCAGCACCTTCAGCGAGGTGCTGAAGTCGGGCACGGCCATGGTGCTGTTGCTCAGGGCGTTGCGCGTGATGTTGGCATCGCTGCTGAAGTTGGCGCCGCTGGGCAGGGTCACGACCTGGTTCTGCATCGTGGCCAGGGTCATGGTGCCGGTGAGGTTCCACTTCGAGAGCGAGACCACGAAGTCGCCGCCGCCCGGGTTGGCCGTCGAGGTGGGCGCCGAGGTCAGCGTCAGGCAGCTGCCCAGCGTGGACTTGCCGTTGAAGCGGTCGCCCAGCCATTTCAGCACGGTCGGTGCGGCCTGGAACTGCGTGGCGATGTGCTCGCTGGGATAGACGCCGAACGTCACGTTGCTGAACTTGCCGCAGTACGACTTCTTCAGCGCGACGGCCTGGTCGATCGGGATGAATTCGTCCGCCCGGCCGTGGTACTGGTAGAGCGGCATCGACAGCTTGGTGCCGCCGAGGTTCTGCGCCGTCAAGGCCTGTTTGACGGAGGGGATGGCCTGCAGCTGGGTCAGCGTCTGGTTGCCGACGGTGTACTCCGACAGCTTGTGGTTCATCAGGTCGAACAGGGCTTCGAACACGCACTCGCTCTTGCCGCGCGCGATCGTGGCCTTGCCGTTGTCATTGGCCAGGTCGTTGATGGGGATGAGGTCGGGGTACTGGGTGGACAGGCCCACCACGCCGGCCAGCAGGAAGGACGAACCCGCGCTGCCATCGAGGTAGGTGGAGGTGCGGATGAAGTCGGCAGGCACGCCACCTGCGGCCACGCCCTTGACGTTGAGCTCGGGCGCATAGGTGCTTGTGAGCTGCGCGGCCCAGGCCGAGCTCTGGCCACCTTGCGAGTAGCCCCAGATGCCGACCGGGTTGCTCAGGCTGAGGCCCGAGCCGGGCACCTGGGCGGCGGCGCGCACGATGTCCAGCACGGCGTGGCCTTGCGAGGCGCCGGCCAGGTAGGTGGGCGTGTCACCGTTGGTGTAGCCCTGGTAGTCGCTGACCAGCACAGCGTAGCCGGCCTTCAGTGCGGCCACGATGTTGGCGTTCTCGTAGTCGGAGCCTGCCGCCATTTGCTGCGAGGGCGCGCAGCGCTGGGCGAGACCGTGGGTGCCCACGGCATAGCTGATGACGGGACGGCTGCCGGTGCCCGTCCAGGGCGCGGTGGGGACGAGCACGGTGCCGGTCACGGCGTCCACCGCGTTGCGCGCGTCGGTGGAGCGGTACATCACGTTCCAGGCGCTGACCACGGGCGCACCGTTGCCCAGGTTGACGCTGGTGGGGCGGTAGGAGATCAGGTCGCCGTTGTTGCCAGCGGGCACGGGGTTGGGCGCGGCGTAGAAGGCCGAGCCTGCGGGGCCTTGCACCGGTGCGGCGTAGGCGGTGGCGCAGCACAAGGCGACGGCAGAGAGGCTGTATCGGCTGTATCGGGCAAGGTTGTGGCGGTTCATGTGTCTGGCTCCTGTGGGTGGATGTGGACAGTGTCCCGGGCTTGCCGTGGCGTGCCGCATGCGGCTGCCCCCTGATCGGGGCGGAAAGGCGCGCCAATCAGGGGCGAAGTGCTGAATGGTTATCCCGATGATGTTAGGCAGCAACCCGCGGCACAGGGAGGCACAGAGCGGCACCAAAAGAAACGGCCAGACCCTGTGAAGGTGTCTGGCCGTTGTGCATGCAAGGTCCGCCGGAAACTGGTTGCCGCATTCCTGAACCCAGGGGATTCAGGTGGGCGAGGTCAGCACCACTTCGGGTTCGTCTGACGCGAGACGATCACACCAGTGGGCGATGTTCCAAGCCCTGGCTCTAAGAGCATCGGTTCAAGGAAATAAAAACAACCACGAACCCGACGGACGCTTTCATTCTACGACTTGGCGCGCAGCGTGGGCGAGAAATTGCGCCGATGTCGCCCCCTTTCACAGGGGCTTGTGGACCGCAGACATCGTGCTGACACGGGCAGGTGCCCGGGGCCTCAAATCAGGTGGCCGTCCTGGCCCAGGGTCTGGTCGAGGCGGGCGATGAGCTGGTCGATGTAAGCGGCATCGCTGGGGTGGCTGGCCGTGTTGCTGTCGGGCGCGCTTGCCGGCTTGCCTGCCTGGGTTGGCGCTGGCGATGCGGCCGCGGCCGTGGGTCGCTCGCTGAGCACATAGGCCAGGTTGAGCGCGGCCAGCACCGCGATGCGCTCGCGGGCCTTGAGCTTGCCGCTGTCGCGGATGGCGCACATCTCGCGGTCCACCTGGGCCACGGCCTCGCGCAGGCGCGCCTCGCCGCCTTCGGGGCAGCCCAGGCGGTAGCTCTGGCCCATGATGGAGACTTCGATCTGGTTCATGCGGCTCAGGCGTCGGGGTTCTGGGGATGGCCGTGGTCGGCCGCGTCCGTGTCATCGGCATCCACGTCGGCCTCCATGCCGGGGTGGACGCCCGTGGCGGGCAGCGGCAGCTTGTCGAGCAGGGCGTCGATGCGGCCGCGGGCGGCGGCCAGGCGCGCGCGCAGGGAGTCACGCTCCTGCGTGATCACCGTGACTTGCTGGGCCAGCAGGTCGTTGGTGCGTCGCAGCTCTTCGTGGCGCAGCAGGAGCCGTTCGATGCGGTCGGTGAGTTCGTCGATTCTGGACATGGGGCGCGGCCACCTGGAGCGTCGGCAAAGGTGTCGGACGTTGCCGGATTGTAGGCGTGCGCTGGGTGGCGGGGCCCCAGGGCGTAGAATCCGCCCCGTTGGTGCTCGCGCCGGTGTTCCGCCGGTGCAGTTAAACGGGAAGCAAGAGGGTCTGCGCATCGCCGATGCCAGCCTGACTTGCGCTGCCCCCGCAACGGTCGGCGGTCGAGCCGCGCAGCGATTTTCCATCCATGCGTGTGCTCCGCTTGTGTGCTTCAGCCACTGGGTCTTCGGGCCTGGGAAGGTCTCACAGGTCGCATCGCCCAGCCCGGATACCGGCCAGCAAGGGGTTCGATGGCAGCGATGCCGTCGGGCTGTTTCGCCCATGCCTGCGGGGACGCTGGCTCGGGCTCTTGCCTGTCTGTTTCAATCATGTTTTTTGTGAACTCGGTGCGTGTCGCACCCGGGGTGCGTTCGGCCGTGGCCGTGGCGTGTGGTGTGCTGTCTGCCCTGTCGTGGGGTGGGGCTTGGGCCGATGAGGTGGACCCGGTGGTGGTGTCGGCCAGCCGGATGCCGCAGTTGCTGCGCACGGCGCCCATCGGCGCCACCGTCATCACGGCCGAGCAGATCGAGCGCTCGGGGGTGTCGGATGCCAACGAGGCCATCCGCAAGCTGGGCGGTGTGCCGGCCCGCGCGGACCTCACCAATGGCCGCGAAAACAAGATCGACTTGCGCGGCTTTGGCGACGCGGCCAGCCAGAACGTGGTCGTGCTGGTGGACGGCATCCGCCTCAGCGAGAACGAGGGCGTTGCCGCCCGCCTGAGCGCCATCCCACTGGAGCGCATCGACCGCATCGAGATCGTGCGTGGCAGCAGCAGCGTGATGTGGGGCGAGGGGGCCTCGGCGGGCGCCATCAATGTGATCCTCAAACAGTCCGAGACTGCGCCCGATGGCGCCGTGGTGCGATCGGGCCGGGTGCAGGCGGCCGTGGCCTCGTTCGGCGGCAACGACCTGGGTGCCAGTGGCGAATACGGCATGGGCCCCTGGCTGCTGGACGCCTCGGTGAAGCGCGTGCGCGATGGTGGCTGGCGCGAAAATGCCGAGTACCGCCAGGACGTGGGCAGTGTCGGCGCGCAGCTGCGACTGAAGGATGTGCGCGCGGCTTTTCGCGTGCAGCACGAGGACCAGGCTTCGCGCATGCCCGGGGCCCTGAGCTACGAGGATGCCCGCCAGCGCCCGCGCAGCACCGATTCGCCCAACGATTACGCCAATGCCGGTGAAACGCGCTACACGGCGCAGCTGGTCTGGCAGGCCATGTCGGCCCTGGCTTTGCAGCTGGACGCGGGCAAGCGGGAGCGCACATCGGCTTACCGGTATGTGTCTTTGGGCTCTGCCGAAGTGCGCAGCAACAGCCAGCAATCGCAGCTGACGCCGACCGTGCGTTACGCGCAGGCCTTCTCGGGCGTGGACGTGAAGGCCGTGTCGGGTGTGGACTTGCAGGACTGGCGTTTCGACAAGACCGGCAGCCTGGGCCTGGAGACGGGCACCCAGCGCAACCGCGCTTTCTTCGTGCATGGCGATGTGGCCCTGCCCTCAGCCACGCGCATCAGCACGGGTTGGCGCAGCGAGACGGTCAACAAAGTGGGGGCCTTCCCTGGCACCAGCGGGATGTTCGGTTCGCCCGCTGCGGTGTACGACCGCGACGACCACCTTTACGCCAGCGAGCTGGGCCTGAGCCAGACGGTGGTCCCCGGTTGGGAGGTCTATGGCCGTGCGGCCACGTCCTACCGCCTGGCCAACATCGACGAAAACCGCTTGACGCCCAGCCAGGGCCCGCTGCGCCCGCAGCGCAACAGCGACCGCGAAGTCGGTGTGAAGTGGGCGCAGGGTGCGCAGTCGGCCACGGTGCGTTACTTCACGCAGAAGACGCGTGACGAGATCGCCTTCGACATGCTGGCCTATGCCAACACCAACATCGACCCGACGCAGCGCAAGGGCGTGGAGGCCGAGGGTCGCTGGCAGGCCACGCAGCGCTTGAGCGTGTCGACCGCCGTGCAACAACTGACGGCGCGCTTCCGCGAAGGCGTCAACGCGGGCAAGGAGATGGTGCTGGTGGCGCCGCGCTCGGCCACGCTGCGCGCCAGCTGGCGCATCGACGATCACCAGACGCTGGACGCGGGCGTGCAGTTCCTGGCCGCCTCGCGCTATGGTGGCGATGAAAGCAACGGTTGCTCGGTGCGTGTGCCTTCGTCCACGCTGCTGGACGCGCGTTACGCCTGGTCAGACCGCGACTGGACGGTGGCGGTCAGCGGCACCAACCTGGCCGACCGCCGTGGTTTCGACTACGGTTACGCTTACACCCTCGACGGCTCGAACCCCTGCGGCGCCAGTGGTGTCGAGCGCAGCGTCTACCCCTACGCCGGGCGCAGCCTGAAGCTCGCCGTCACGCGGCGCTTCTGAAGCGTTCCTGAGGCATCCTTGCGTCGTCCTTGTTGTCCATGAGCCCACACCACCTCATCCTCGGCGGCCAGCGCAGCGGCAAGTCGCGCCATGCCGAGCGGCTTGCGCAAGCCTGGTTGCAGCGTTCGCCGCAGCACGGGGTGACGGTGGTGGCCACGGCCATGGCGTCTGACGATGAGATGCGCGAGCGCATCGCGCGGCACCGGCAGGACCGCCCCGCGGACTTCGATGCGATCGAAGCGCCGCTGGACCTGGCCGCGGCCCTGCGCGGCGCGAGCGAGCTGGGTGACCCGCATCGCCTGGTCGTGATCGACTGCCTGACGCTGTGGGTGACGAACGTGTTGATGCCGATGCACGCACCCGCCGACACGGCTTTGCTGCTGGACGACTGGACGCAGCGCAGGCTGGCCCTGCTGGCGGCCTTGCGCGAGCGCGAGGGCCCGGTGGTGCTGGTGTCCAACGAAATTGGCATGGGCGTCATCCCGCTGGGCGCGGAGGTGCGCCGCGTGGTCGATGAGCTGGGGCGCCTGCACCAGGACGTGGCCCAGTGCTGTGGCCACATCACGTTGATGGCCGCCGGCCAGCCCTTCACGCAGCAGGTGCAGCGGTGGGCTTGACGCGCCGCATCGGCCTGAAGGCATGGGCCGCCTCGGTCATGCTGTCTGCAGCGTGCGCCACCTCCGCAACCGCCGCGCCCATCACCCTGGTGGACGACCGCGGCACCCCCGTGACCTTGCCGGCACCGCCGCAGCGCATCGTGTCGCTGCTGCCGTCTTTGACCGAATCCGTGTGCGTGCTGGGCGCCTGCGCGCGCCTGGTGGCGACCGACCGCTGGTCGAACTGGCCGGCGCCGGTGGCCGGCCTGCCCAAGCTGGGCGGCTTGGAAGATGCCAATGTGGAGCGCATCCTGGCCCTGCGCCCGGACCTGGTCTTGCTGGCGCCTTCGTCGCGCCTGAGCGGGCGCCTGCGCAGCCTGGGCCTGCCCGTGGCCGAGCTGGACGCCACCGAGTTGGGGCAGGTGCAGCGTGTGCTGCAGAAGGTCGCGGCGCTCATCGGCCAGCCGCAAGCCGCGGCCGTGCAGTGGCAGCGCATGCAGGACGAACTGCGCCTGGCGCGCCTGGCCGTGCCGGAACGCGCGCGCGGCGTCGCCGTGTACGTCGAGGTGGGCAGCGCGCCCTACGCGGCGTCCGAGTCTTCTTACATCGGCGAATTGCTGGCGCAACTGGGCGCGCGCAATGTGGTGCCCGCCGCGCTGGGGCCTTTCCCCAAGCTGAACCCGGAGTTCGTGGTGAAGGCGCGGCCGGCGCTCATCGTCGTGTCGGCGGGTGAGCGCGCGGGCCTGGCCCAGCGCCCCGGTTGGGCCGGGCTGAACGCCGTGCGGCAGGGCCGCATCTGCGCCTTGTCGTCGGCCGAGATGGACGTGCTGTCGCGCCCTGGTCCGCGTGTCGGCCAGGCCGCGATGGTGCTGGCCCATTGCCTGCAGGACCACGCGCCTGCCGCGCCCCGATGACGGTGCCTCAGCCCCTCCCAACTGCGAGCCCAACTGTGAGCCCAACCGCGCGCCCGACAGCACGCCAGGCCACGCACCCGGCGGTGCTCTTGGCCGCCGGCCTCGCCCTGGTCGCCGTGCTGGCCT
>CAIQIL010000612.1 GCA_903871865.1 uncultured Burkholderiales bacterium | reverse complement strand
CCTGCAGGCCTGGGAGACCGGCCGCTTCATCCGCTTCCACGGCCTGTCGCGCTGGTGCGGCATCCTCTGGCCCTACGTGGCCCTGGCCTGGTTGCTGGGGCGTTGGTGGGGGCATGAGGCGGACCTGAGCGTGCCCCAGCAGGCCTAGGCCTAGAATGGGCGCATGGCTTCTTACTACCAGCGCCACATTTTTTTCTGCTTGAACCAGCGCGTCAACGGCGAGTCCAGTTGCGGCGACCACGGTGCCAAGGCAGGCTTTGACCACTGCAAGGCGCGCATCTCGGCCGCGGGCATGAACGGACCTGGCGGCGTGCGCGTCAACAAGGCGGGATGCCTGGACCGCTGCGCCGGTGGCCCGGTGGCCGTGGTCTATCCGGAAGGCACTTGGTACACCTTCGTGGACCAGGCCGACATCGACGACATCGTGGACCAGCACCTGGTCGGCGGCCAAGTGGTCGAGCGCCTGGTGCTGCCCGACGACGTCGGTCGCTGAGGCAAGGCTGCCCCATGCTTGGACGCCCTGCATCCCTGACCATCGACGGCCCCGCGGGCCAGCTGGAGGTCGTGGTCGAAGACCCGCCCGAAGCCCAGGGTGCGCCCCACAGTGCACCGAAAGGCCTGGCCGTCATCGCCCACCCGCACCCCTTGATGGGCGGCACCATGGACAACAAGGTCGTGCACACCCTGGTGCGCGCCTTCGTGCTGTCGGGCTGGCGCGCCGTGCGCTTCAATTTCCGCGGTGTCGGGCAGTCCGAGTCCGCCTGGGACGAGGGCCGGGGCGAGACCTCCGACATGCTGGCCGTGGTGGCCCACCACCTGGCCGACCCCGCCATGCGCGGCCTGCCGCTGGCCCTGGCCGGCTTCTCGTTCGGTGGCTACGTGGCCGCCCAGGCGGCCTCCCGCCTGAGCCAGGCTGCGGCCGACCAGCCGTCGGTGCGCGCGCCGACCACGCTGGTGCTTGTCAGCCCGGCGACCTCGCGCTTCGAGGTGCCGGTGGTGCCCGGCCACACCCTGGTGGTGCAGGGCGAGGCCGACGACGTCGTGCCCCTCGCCAGCGTGCTCGACTGGGCCCGCCCGCAGGCCCTGCCCGTGACGGTGGTGCCCGGCGCCGGCCATTTCTTCCATGGCCAGCTGGCCTTGCTGCGCGAGGTGGTGCTCAAGCACCTGCGCGCCGAGGCCGCTGGCTGACGGTGCTGCGGAGATGGCGCGCGCGCAGCATGGCGGCCGCGCCCAGGTTTCCGCACATTTCCTTTCTTGCGTTTCCCCTGTTCTCACTCCATATTGACGGCATGACTGCTTTTCGTTCCCGTCGCCTCGTCCTGAGCGCGACCCTCTCTTTGCTGGCCTCGGTCTTGTCGGTCGCTGTGCCGCTCGCATCCCATGCCGCAGCGCCTGCTGCTGCGTCGCCGGCAGCCTTGTTCGCCGAGCCCTCGACGGCCATGCCGCAGCCACCGGAAGTCGCCGCGCGCGCCTTCATCCTGCAAGACCTTTCCACCCGCCAGACCCTGGCTTCGCGCAACCCCGACCAAAGCGTCGAGCCCGCGTCCCTGACCAAGCTGATGACGGCCTACCTGGTCTTCCAGGCCCTGCAGGGCGGCAAGCTCAGCCTCAGCCAGGAGCTGCCCGTGTCCGAGCGCGCCTGGCGCACCGGCATGACCGGCGCCTCGCGCTCCTTCATCAACGTCAACAGCCGTGTGAAGGTCGATGACCTCATCAAGGGCATGATCGTGCAAAGCGGCAACGACGCCACCGTGGCCCTGGCCGAAGGCGTGGGCGGCACGGTCGAGGTCTTCGTCGAGATGATGAACCGCCAGGCCCAGGTGTTCGGCTTGAAGGGCACCCACTTCGCCAACCCCGAAGGCCTGACCGCGCCCGGCCACGTCAGCACGGCGCGCGAGCTGTCCATCATCGCCACGCGCCTGATCACCGACTTCCCGAACTCGCTGCCGTACTACTCGATGAAGGAGTTCACCTTCAACGGCATCAAGCAGGGCAATCGCAACCTGCTGCTGTTCCGCGATGCCACGGTCGACGGCCTGAAAACCGGCTACACCGACGCCGCCGGCTACTGCCTGATCGCCACCTCCAAGCGCCCGACCGCCGGTGGCGAGCGCCGCCTGCTGAGCGTGGTGCTGGGCGCCGCCTCGCCCGAGGCCCGCGCCAACGAAAGCCAGAAGCTGCTGAACTGGGGCCACAGCGCCTTCGACGTCGTCAAGCTGTTCGACGCCAACCAGCCCGTCACCACCGCCCAGGTCTGGAAGGGCCAGGCCAACACCGCCCGCCTGGGCCGCAGCACGCCCGTGGTGGTCGTGGTGCCGCGCGGGCAGGGTGCGTCGGTGAAGACGGCTGTGACGCGCAATGACCCGCTCATCGCCCCCTTGAGCAAGGGCCAGGCCGTGGGCAGCATCCAGATCACGCTGGGCACCCAGCCCTGGCAGACGCTGCCGCTGCAGTCCCTGGACGAGGTGCCCCAGGCCGGCTTCGTGGGCCGGATGTGGGACGCCATCCGCCTGGGCATCAAGTGAGCGACGGTGAGAGGAGCGACCCCATGACCCCCCACCAGCCCGTGAACCCGGCGATCCCGCCGCAAGAGTCCCTCATCCAGTACCCCAGCGCCTTTCCCATCAAGGTGATGGGGCCGCACCACGAGGCGTTCGTGGCCTCGGTGGTGGATGTGGTGGTGCAGCACGCGCCCGACTTCGACGCCGCCACCCTGGAGCGTCGCCCCAGCAGCAGCGGCACCTACCTGGGCCTGACCGTCACGGTCACGGCCACCAGCCGCGAGCAGCTCGACAACATCTACCGCGCGTTGACCAGCCTGCCGCACGTCAAGTACGTGCTCTGAGCCTGAGCGCCTGTGTGACAGGCCGTCACAGCACCCGCATACAATCCCGCAGCAGACTTGGCCCGCCAGGTCTGAGTGCTCCCTGGCCGGTGCGCCTGCGTCCACGCCTGTGCGTGGGCCCGGCGCCTCGGCCCTTTGTTTGAAGGACCTGAACGTGTTGATTTCCGAAGCCTACGCCCAAGCCGCCGCCCCCGCCGCAAGCGCTTCTGGTGGCCTGATGAGCATGCTGCCCCTGGTGCTGATGTTCGT
>CAIQIL010000611.1 GCA_903871865.1 uncultured Burkholderiales bacterium | reverse complement strand
CTTCACCCTGCCGGTGCTGCCTGAGCTGGTGTGGCGCTCGGGTGCGGGCCGCTGGCTCATGCGCCAGATGCTGCAGCGCATGGAGGGCTTGGAGGGGCAGGTCGTCGAGCCCCCACCGGGCACCGAGGCCGATGCCGTGCGCTACCTGGGCATCTACCGCGCCAACCTGCTGCAACAGGTGCTGCGCCCGCAAGCGCCACGGCGCACGCCGGTGCCTGTCCACGCACTGATCGCGCTGCGCGACCCCTTCTTGCCGCCGCGCGTGTTCGAGGGCTGCGCGGCATGGGCGACGGACTTCACGCACAGCACGGTCGATGCCGCCCACTGGGCACCGCTGAGCCAGGCACAGCAAGTGGCCAAAACGGTGCAGGCGATGGCGCGGCGCTGGGCGGTCGCACAGGTACCACAGGCACCACTGGTGCCGCAGGTGTCACAACCAACGCCAGGACCTTGAGATGCACACCGACATGTCCACACATCCACAGCCCAGCCCACCGCCGACCGCCTGCGCCATCGTCGTGGGTGTCGGCGAGGTCTCCGGCATCGGTGGCGCCGTCGCGCTGCGGTGTGCCCAAGGCGGACTGCCCGTCTTCATCGTGGGCCGCACGGCCGCCAAGCTGCAGCACGTGGTCGATGCCATCGCGCAAGCAGGCGGTCGGGCCACGGCCCTGGTGAACGACCTGGCCGATGCCCATGCCATCGCGCAACTCTTCGCGGCCGTCGAAGCCACCGGCCATGCGCCAGAGCTGGTGGTGTTCAACGCGGCCAGCCTCAACATGCCGCAGCGCTTCTTGCCCGTGTCGGCCAGCCAGTTCGAGGACAAGTGGCGGCTGACCGGCCTGGCCGGCATCCTGGTGGCACAGGCCGCCGCCCGCCGCATGGTGGCGCAGGGCCACGGCAGCATCCTGATCACGGGCGCCACGGCATCGGTGCGTGGTAAGCCGCTGTTCGCGGCCTTTGCCTCGGCCAAAGCAGCGCTCAGGTCCTTCACCGCCAGCCTGGCCTGGGAACTGGCGCCCCGTGGGGTGCACGTGGCCCACATCGTCATCGACGGCATGGTGGCCGGCCACCGCGCGCGCAGCGCCTTGGGCGGCCTCGGCAAGCTCGTGGTCTGGCAGCGTGGCCAGGAGGGCTGCCTGCGTCCTCCCGAGGTGGCCGAGACCTACTGGCAGCTGCACCAACAAGCGGCAGGTGCCTGGACGCACGAAGCCGACCTGCGCCCCTTCAAGGAGCCCTTCTGAGATGACGCCCCGCCCCCCATCCACCCAGCCCACCGTGGTCTGCTTCGGCACCCACGACCACATGGCCATGGCAGATGCCCTGCAGCAGGGTGCCACCGCCCGGTCGCTGGCCTTCGAATGGCATGACGCCGATGGCGCCGACCCCGGGCAGGTGTTCGCCCGCATGGCCGCCGCGCAAAGGCATCCGACTTTGGTCGCCTTCGGCGCAGGCAGATGGCAAGCTGGCAGTGCGCTGGACACCCCACCCGAGGCCTGGGATGCGGCCTGGCGCAGCCAATGCCTGCAAGGCGCGCGGGTCGGGCAAGCGGCCATCCGGGCCATGCGCCAGGGAGGCCAAGGCACGCTCATCTTCCTGGGCCACGCCGACGGCGTGACCGACGCACAGCCCGCGCGGCGTTGCGCTCCCACCGCTTTTGGCGCGGCCCATGCCGCGGCCAGCGCCGGCCTGCGTTCATTGGCGCAGTCCATGGCCCGCGGCTTCGGCCCCGACGGCCTGCACGTGGCCCACCTCTGCATCGATGGGCACTTGCCCTTGCCCCCCAGGGCAGCGGCCCTCATCGCGCAGACCTGCTGGGCATGGCACGGGCAGGGCCGCTCCGCCTGGTCCCACGAGGTGGCCCTGCGCGTGCTGCCTGAGCACGAGAACCACCACCCAGGCGTCCATCCAAGCTGACCCCAGGTTGGCTGCGGCATGAGTTCGTACAATGGAGGGTCCAGCGTCCGACACGGGCGCAGACGCCGATCGCCGCCAGGCCGAACACACCATGACCACGCCACAACATCCCGCCGCACCCGCCTCTGCCGAGTCCACCGCCCCTGAAGCCGTGGTCGACACCAACAAACTGGTGGCCGAGCGTCGCGAGAAACTGGCCGCCATCCGCGCCCAGGGCGTGGCCTTCCCCAACGACTTCAAGCCCGCCGACCGCGCCGGCGCCCTGCACGCCGCGCACGATGGCACCGAGTCCGAGGCCCTGGCCGCGCAAGGCGTCAAGGCCAGCGTGGGCGGCCGCCTGATGCTCAAGCGCGTCATGGGCAAGGCCTGCTTCGGCACCCTGCAAGACGCCACCGGCCGCATCCAGGTCTATGTGAAGCTCGACAACGTCGGTGCCGACAAGCTTGACGCCTTCAAGCACTGGGACCTGGGCGACATCCTCGGCGCCGAAGGCACGCTGTTCAAGACCAAGACGGGCGAGCTGTCCATCGAGGTCACCGACATCCGCCTGCTGACCAAGGCCCTGCGCCCGCTGCCCGACAAGTTCCACGGCATGACCGACCAGGAACAGAAGTACCGCCAGCGCTACGTGGACCTGATCGTGGACGAGGAATCGCGTGGCCGCTTCATCGCGCGCAGCAAGGCCGTGGCCTCGATCCGCAGCTTCATGGTGGACAACGGCTTCCTCGAAGTCGAAACGCCGATGATGCACCCCATCCCCGGCGGCGCCAACGCCAAGCCCTTCACCACTCACCACAACGCGCTCGACCAGGAGATGTTCCTGCGGATTGCGCCCGAGCTTTATCTGAAGCGCCTGGTGGTGGGCGGCTTCGAGCGCGTCTTCGAGATCAACCGCAACTTCCGCAACGAGGGTGTCTCGGTCCGCCACAACCCCGAGTTCACGATGATGGAGTTCTACGCGGCCTGGTGGAACCACCGCGACCTGATGGACTTCACCGAAAGCATCCTGCGCCACGCCGCGATGGCCGCCGTGGGCACCGCCAAGCTCACCTATGGCGGCAAGGACGTGGACCTCGCATCGCCTTTCGAGCGCCTGACCGTGCGCGAATCGCTGGTCAAGCACGCCGGCCTGACGGCGGCCGAAGCCGACAACGCCGAAGTGCTGCGCGACAAGCTCAAGCACCTGGGCGAAGAGCCCCCGGCCCGCTGGAGCCTGGCCGAGCTGCAGTTCGGCCTGTTCGAAGCCGCGGTGGAAGAAAAGCTCTGGCAGCCGACCTTCATCATCGACTACCCCGTCGAAGTGAGCCCGCTGGCCCGCGCCTCTGACGCCGACCCGAGCATCACCGAGCGCTTCGAGCTCTTCATCACCGGCCGCGAATACGGCAATGGCTTCTCCGAGCTGAACGACACCGAAGAGCAGGCCGCCCGCTTCTCAGCGCAAGCCAACGCCAAGGACGCAGGCGACGAAGAAGCCATGTACTTCGACGCCGACTACATTCGTGCACTGGAGTACGGCCTGCCCCCGACGGGTGGCTGCGGCATCGGCATCGACCGCCTGATGATGCTGCTGACCGACGCGCCCAACATCCGCGACGTGATCCTGTTCCCGGCGCTGCGCCGGGAGGCCTGAGCCCGCCCCTGAACCCGTACCCGAGCCCGCATGACCGTGCTCAACCCTGCATGGGTGCTGCTGCCCTGGCTGCTGGCCCTGGTGACGGTGAGCGGGCTGTCGCGCCTGCGGCCCTTGCCCCCTGAGCCGGGGCGCTTCGCCACGATCGACGGCCTGCGCGGCCACCTGGCCTTCGGTGTCTTCCTGCACCACGGCGTGATCTGGCACGGCTTCCTGCGCAGCGGCCAATGGACTGCACCGCCGTCCGCCTTCTTCAACCACCTGGGTCAGGACAGCGTGGTGCTGTTCTTCATGGTGACGGCCTTCCTGTTCGTCGGGCGATTGTTCGATGCGCGCGAGCGCCCGGTGGACTGGCTGCGCCTCTACGTGTCGCGGGTGATGCGCCTGGCGCCGCTCTACCTGCTCGCCATGGCCCTGCTGTTCACCCTGTGTGGCGTGCTCACCGACTGGGAGCGCCAGGTGCCCGCGCGCGAGTTGCGCCGCGCCCTGTGGCACTGGCTGTTCTTCAGCATCGGCGGCAAAGACAACATCAACGGCGTGCCCCACACGGCCACCTTGACCGCTGGCGTGACCTGGTCCTTGCCGCTGGAATGGATGTTCTACCTGCTGCTGCCCACCCTGGCCTTGCTGATGCGCCGCACCGTGCCGCTGTGGCTGGCCGGGGTCGCGCTGGCGTGCGCCCTCGGCATCTGGGCCAACAACAAAGAGCCGACGATGCTGTGGGCCTTCGCCGGTGGCGGCCTGGTGGCGTGGTGGGTGCGCCGCCCGGCCCTGCGCGACTGGGCGCACCGGCCTTGGCACGATGGCCTGGCAGTGCTGGCCCTGGCAGGCGCTGTGCTGAGCGCACCGAATGTGCACCACACAGCGCCCATCTTGCTGCTGACTGTGGCCTTCGGCCTGATCGCCTCGGGCTGCGACCTGTTTGGCCTGCTGCGCCTGCGGGTGTCGCAGCAACTGGGCGATCTGGCCTACAGCATCTACCTGTTGCACGGGCTGCTGCTGTTCATCAGCCTGACCTTCGTGCTGGGGCGGGCGCAGGCGAGTGCCTGCACGCCGCAGGCGCACTGGCTGTGGTTGAGCGCGCTGGCACCCGTCGTTGTGACCAGCGCCTGGCTGACCTTCCACACCGTCGAACGCCACGCCATGCGCGCGACCGACGCCTGGGCTGCACGGGTTAGACGCCTGTTCACGCGCATGGGACTGCTGGCATGATCGTCGGCTGATTTCCCCACGAGGACGCCTCATGGCCCATGCCCACCCAGACCCCAGCAAAGCGCCGGCTGCCGACGCCCCCATCACCACCCGCCACGGCGCTTGCAACCTCTGCGAGGCCATCTGCGGGCTGACCTTCCAGGTGCAGGGTCCCGGCG
>CAIQIL010000610.1 GCA_903871865.1 uncultured Burkholderiales bacterium | reverse complement strand
GCCCGGGTAGCTGGCCGAAAACGGCCCGTACATCACGTCCACACGCTCGATTTCTTCGGGCGTGACCAGGCCCCAGCGCGGCGGGAAGGACAGGCCGCTCACGCCATTGCCCAGGTAGTTCGACAGCAGGATGCCGTCGGCGTACACGGCCGAGCGCGCGCTGTTGCCGGTGCCCGAAGCCCGGCTGGAAAGGATGGCGTGGTTGTAATCGCCGATGTAGCGCTTGCGCACCAGCAGGCTGGGGAAGTACTTCAGGGCGTCTTCGCTGTCGGTGGCGTTGACGCTGTCGGCGATGTCGTCCCGGGTGATGCTGTGCATCGTGGTCGGGATCTGTGTGGGCAGGGAGGTGGGGCGTGATGCCGAGATGGAGACCACGCCGACTTCCTTGGTGGGGGCGCTGTCGGCGTCGTGGGTGTGGCTGGTGTTGCGGTCGGGGGCAGCTGCCGAAGCGCTGGGAGGGACTTGGGCTGGGGAAGCCAGCGGCCAGGCCAGGGTGATGGCGGCCGCGAGGTGTCGCTGGAACATGGAAGCTCTCGGGTCTGTGGCGCTGGTGCCCACCGTCATTGGGAGAGGCCGAGAGGCCCAGGTGACGAGGGGCAGGGAGCGCGTGTCCGCAGGCAGGGCCGGACGGACAGGGTCAACGGAGGCCAGCGCCGTGTTCAGGCGCGGCCGGTGGCGTTGTCAGGCCCAGCTCGGTGGTGCGCGCGATTGCGCAGGCCGCCAGGCGTGCGCGGTGTGGGGCGCATGCAGGAAGGCGGCGGGTTCGCGGAAATCGGGCAGCGGTGCCGCGGCCACCGTGGGCAGGGCGGGCACAGGGGGCAGCGCGTGCGCTTGCAGGCTGCAGTACGGGCAGTGGTCCAGCAGGTGGGGCTGGCCCTTGGACGGCGTCTGGTCGGTTTGCAGGTCGCCCAGCGCCACCCAGGCGGTGCCGCCGCCGGCCCGGCAGATCTCCACCCAGGCGGTGGTGGTGCCGCGTTGCAGCAGTTGCGACACCGCCGGCGCCAGGGCGGCCATCAGCATCGCCAGCAGGGCGATCCAGGCGGCACGCTGGAGGCGGACACGGGGCAGCAACATGGCTTCATTCTAATCACGCTGGTCGGGCATCGGCCCTGCCTGTGCAAAGTCGATGCAGGTCTGACATGATGCCGTCGGCCCGTTCACGAGGAAGCTCACCATGACCCAGATCTCCATCAACGGCGTTCAGCGCCAGGTCGATGCCGACCCCGACACCCCGCTGCTGTGGGTGTTGCGCGACGAACTGCAGCTGACCGGCACCAAATACGGCTGTGGTGCCGGCCTGTGCGGCGCCTGCACCGTCCACATCGATGGCCAGGCCACGCGGTCGTGCCTGACGCCGGTGTCCGCTGTGGGACAGCGCAAGGTCACCACCATCGAAGCGGTGGACCAAGGCCAGTCCGCCCGCGTCGGCCAGGCTGTGCAAGCCGCCTGGCAGAAGCTGGACGTGGCGCAGTGCGGCTACTGCCAGTCTGGCCAGATCATGAGCGCCGTGACCCTGCTGAGCAGCAACCGCAAGCCTTCGGACGCCGACATCGACGCGGCCATGGGCGGCAACATCTGCCGCTGCGCCACCTACGTCCGCATCCGCGCGGCCATCCACGAAGCCGCCAAGGCCCTGGCCTGAGCGCCGCAGGAGACACCGCCATGACCCACGCCGCCATCGACAACGTCAGCCGCCGCCACTTCCTGGGCAACTCCGCCGGCCTGACCCTGGGCCTGACCTTGGGATTCAGCCTGGGTGGGGCGCAAGCCGCATCGCCCCAAGCTGTGGCCAGCGCCGCAACCCCCGCCAGCACCGGCCCGGCCTTCGAGCCCAATGCCTTCCTGCGCATTGGCACGGACAACACCGTCACCGTCATCTCCAAGCACCTGGAGATGGGGCAGGGCACTTACACCGGCCTGGCCACGCTGGCCGCCGAAGAGCTGGACGCCGCCTGGTCGCAGGTGCGTGTGGAGAGCGCGCCGGCCGACGCCCGCCGCTACAACAACCTGCTGTGGGG
>CAIQIL010000609.1 GCA_903871865.1 uncultured Burkholderiales bacterium | reverse complement strand
CGCGGAACTTGGCAACCTTGGCCTGGTTGTTGCGCTGGATGATCTGGGCCTTGACTTCGTCGAAGGCCGGGAACTGCACCGCGCGGGAGTCTTCCAGCTTGATGATGTGGTAGCCGAACTGAGACTTCACCGGGGTGTCGGTGAACTCACCCTTGTTCAGCTTGACCATGGCGGCCGAGAACTCGGGCACGTAGTTGCCGGGGTTGGCCCAGTCCAGGTCGCCGCCGTTTTCGGCAGAACCCGGGTCCTTGGAGTTCTTCTTGGCCAGGTCTTCGAACTTAGCGCCGCCCTTGAGCTGGGCGATCAGGGCCTTCGCGTCTTCTTCCTTCTCGACCAGGATGTGGCGGGCGCGGTATTCCTTGTCGCCGTTGGCAGCCTTGATCTTGTCGTACTCGGCGCGGGCCTCGGCGTCGGTGGTGCCGCTCTTCTTCTCGAAGTCCTGGAACAGCGAGCGGATCAGGATGGACTGGCGGGTCAGCTCCATCTGGGCCTTGTAGTCGGGCGTGCCCTGCAGACCGCGGCGCTCGGCTTCCTGGATGAGGATTTCGCGCATCACGACCTCGTCCTTGACCTTTTGCTCCAGCTCGGGGCTCTTGGCCATGGGCGGCTGGCCGGGCTGCTGGGGCGACTTCAGGATCTGCTCGATCAGGGCATCGACGCGGGCCTTGGGCACGGCCTTGCCGTTGACGATGGCGATGTTCTGGGCCGAGACCAGCGGAGCGGCCAGCGACAGCGATGCGGCCAGCAGAGCAGCCTTGACGTGACGGGAAGTCTTCATGTTGAGCAGAACGCTAGGGTTGGGTGAATCAGTGTGACGGCGACACGGGCGTGGCCGGCAGCTCGGCCTTGATCGCCAGGGCATGCACGCCACGGGGCATCAAGTCGCGCAGGGCATCATACACAAGGCGATGTCGCTGAACGTGTGACAGCCCGGTGAAAGAACATGCACGGATGTGAAGCGAAAAATGCGTGCCGAAATCGGCGCCGCTGTGGCCCGCGTGGCCATGGTGGGCGGCGGTGTCGTCCTGCACCTCGATGAACTCGGGTTGAAGCGCAGCGGTCAGCACCGCCTGCATTTCAGCGGCCGTGACGGGCTCAAAAGCCGCTGCGGCGCTCATTGCGAGCCCCCTGCTTCGGCCGGCGCCTGGCTCATGTGCTTGCTCAGGTAAACGCCTTGGGCCAGCGTGAACACCAGCGTCAGCCCCAGGCTGCCCCACATCTTGAAGCTCACCCAGACATCGGTCGGGAAGTTGAAGGCCACGTACAGGTTGAGCACGCCCATGGCGCCGAAGAACAGCACCCAGGCCCAGCCCAGGGTGCGCCAGACGGCGTCCGGCGCGTCCATCTGCCCGCCCATCATCTGGCGCAGCATCTTGCGCTTGAGCACGATCTCGGTGACCAGGAAGCCCACCGCCATCAGCCAGTAAATCAGCGTGGGCTTCCACTTGATGAAGCGCTCATCGTGGAACCACAGCGTCAGGCCGCCCAGCACCACCACGATGACCAGCCCGGCCCACAGCATCTTGTCCACCGGCTTGCGCAGGGCCTTGAGCACGATGATCTGCAGCGCCGTGGCCACGATCACCACCACCGTGGCCAGCAAGGTGGGTGCTTCCGTCACACCCACCACGCCGCCCGAGACGGCGAAACCCAGGTGTTCGGTGAGCCATTGCGCGGCCAGGTCCTTGTGCCCTTCGGCCCATTTGAAACTGGCAAAGAACAGGAAGATGGGCAGCAGGTCGAATAAGATTTTCATGGGGTGTGGTCAAGGGCCCCATCAGCGGGAGCCTGGCTCAAAGTCTATCGCGGCGGAGTTGATGCAATAGCGCTCCCCCGTGGGTTGGGGGCCGTCTTCGAACACGTGCCCCAGGTGGGCGCCGCAGTTCTTGCAGCGGACCTCGGTGCGGACCATGCCGTGGCTGGTGTCGCGGATGTACGCGATGCGGTCGTTGGCCGCGGGCTGCCAGTAGCTGGGCCAGCCACAGCCGGCATCGAATTTGGTGTCCGAGGCAAAGAGCTGGACGCCACAGCACACGCACTTGTAGTGGCCGGCTTCGAAGTGGTCCCAGTAGCGGCCGCTGAACGGCGGCTCGGTGGCAGCCTGGCGGGTGACGCGGTAGGTCAAGGGCTCACGGTCGGGCGCCGTGAGTTGCTCACGCCATTCGGCGTCGGTCTTGTGGACAGCGTGATCACTCATGATGAACAGGACACCTCGATGGATTGCGCCCAGCTGGGCGGGAAGTCGGCATCGGCTTCGCAGCCGGCTTGCGCGTCGAAGGGATTCTGCAGCAGGCGGTGCAGGCGCTGGACTTCGCTGTCGTCGCCCTGCTGTGCGCGGCGGATGGCGGTTTCGGCCAGGTGGTTGCGCAACACGTAGAGCGGGTTGACACAGCCCATGCGTTGGGCGCGATCGGCATCGGTGCTGCCCTCGGCCTGCAGGCGCTGGGCGTAACGCAGGGCCCAGGCGTCGAAGGCGGCGCGGTCGAGGAAGAGGTCGCGCAGCGGCGCGTTGCGGGCATCGGTGGCCAGGGCCTCGGGCGAGCCCTCGCTCACGAAGCCGCCCAGCCGCCGGAAGGCAATGGTGAAGTCCACCCGGCCTGCGGCCAGCAAGCGCAGGTAGTCGATGGCCAGTTCAACGTCTTCCACGCGTTCGGCCTGCAGGCCCAGCTTGGCCCGCCAGCG
Source organism: uncultured Burkholderiales bacterium (assembly GCA_903871865.1). Taxonomy (GTDB): domain Bacteria; phylum Pseudomonadota; class Gammaproteobacteria; order Burkholderiales; family Burkholderiaceae_C; genus Aquabacterium. The sequence goes on along the minus strand of CAIQIL010000609.1, from coordinate 421 downwards.
CGCGTTCATGGCCTGCGGGAAGCGCTGCTCGTAGGTCTGCAGCACCTCGGTGAGGGCTTTCGGATCGTCCTGCGCATCCGGCACCAGGGGCAACAGCGCCTGCGCCAGGGCGCGCAGGTTCCAGTAGCCGATCTGCGGCTGGTTGTTCCAGCTGTAGCGGCCGCGGTCGTCGGAGTGGTTGCAGATGTGGTCGGGATCGAAGGCGTCGAGGAAACCGAAAGGGCCGTAATCGATGGTCAGGCCCAGGATGGACATGTTGTCGGTGTTCATCACGCCATGGCAGAAACCCACCGACTGCCAGGCCGCCATCAGCTCGGCCGTGCGCTGCACCACGGCGTCCAGCAAGGCCAAGGCGGGCTGGGGTTGGCCTTGCTGCTGCGGGAAGTGGTGGGCGATGACGAAGTCCAGCAAGGCCGCCAGG
>CAIQIL010000608.1 GCA_903871865.1 uncultured Burkholderiales bacterium | reverse complement strand
GTGACCATCGTGCACAAGGGCAACATCATGAAGTACACCGAAGGCGGCTTCCGCGACTGGGGCTATGGCCTGGCGCAAAGCGAGTTCGGTGCCGAGCTGATCGACGGCGGCCCGTGGTGCAAGTTCAAGAACCCGAAGACGGGCAAGGACATCATCGTCAAGGACGCCATCGCCGACGCCTTCCTGCAGCAGATCCTGTTGCGTCCTGCCGAGTACAGCGTGATCGCCACGCTGAACCTCAACGGCGACTACATCTCTGACGCGCTGGCCGCTCAGGTCGGTGGCATCGGCATCGCGCCCGGCGCCAACCTGTCCGACAGCGTGGCCATGTTCGAAGCCACCCACGGCACCGCACCGAAGTACGCTGGCAAGGACTACGTGAACCCCGGTTCCGAGATCCTGTCGGCCGAAATGATGCTGCGCCACATGGGCTGGACCGAGGCGGCTGACCTGGTCATCACCGCGATGAACAAGGCCATCCAGAGCAAGAAGGTCACCTATGACTTCGCCCGCCTGATGGATGGCGCCACCCAGGTGTCGTGCTCCGGTTTCGGTCAGGTCATGATCGACCAGATGTGATGCAGGGGTGAGCATGGGGCTGGCATGTTCGGTCCCGCTGCTGACCCTGTCTGAGGCCGCAGAATGCGCTCACAAAAAAGCCCGCCAATGGCGGGCTTTTGCTTGGGGCTTTGCCGGGCGCGAAGCCAGACCCAAGGCTTCAGTGCGGCAATCGCTGGCCTGTGCCGGAGACATCGCGGTAGTGCAGGTCGCTCAGGTCACCCATGTCGCTGGCATCGCCGATGTTGCCGAGTGCGCTGTGCTCGCCTTGCGCGTCGGCGTCCACGGGCTGGATGTTCTGCGCCAGCATGCCTTTGGGGCCTGCGACGAGTTCATAGCGAACCTTGGAGCCTTGCTTGAGTGTGCGAAAGCCATCCATCTGGATGGCCGAGAAATGGGCGAAGACATCGCCCCCGCCTTGATCGGGTTCGATGAAGCCAAACCCTTTGGCGTCGTTGAACCATTTGACAGTGCCGGTGGCCATGCTGTCCCTCCTGTTAATTTGTCCGCATTCTGTGTCCGGCAATGTGGGCTGTCAAGCCGCGTTGGATGGCCGACACGCGTGCACTTGTACACAAATGTTTCGTTCTGCTGAGTGCCTACGCGAGATTCCGATCGCGCCAGCGTGCAATCGCGTGCAAGCTTGATCTGGCTTGATGGAAGTGGCGGTTTTGGCACGGATCTGGCTGCTGGAATGCATGGTTTGTCCTGACCATGCTGCGGCGGTGACGTCGGAGGATTTTTGCAAAGTAATGTGTGTGCGCTGCTTGCGCGCGCAAGGCCTGGCGCTGGTCCCCGGAATAGTCCGTCTGCCACCGTGAATTTCCTGACCTTGAAGAATGTCGGGAGACCCCAAGATGCCAACACATGAGCAAGGCGCCTCTCTTAGAATCGATCCATGATCAGACCCTTGCAACACCAGCTGTCGGCTTTGCCTGGCGGCCCTGCCGAAGACGGGCAGGGATCCGTTGTGGCCGAGAAGGAAGAGTTGGCCCTGGAGCCGCCAAGGCTTTACCAAGTCGTCATGCTGAATGACGATTTCACGCCGATGGAGTTTGTCGTGTTTGTCCTGCAGGAGCATTTCCGACACGACATCGATTCGGCCACGCAAATCATGCTGAAAATCCACCACGAAGGCCGTGGTGTGTGCGGGGTCTACACCAAAGACGTCGCGGCCACGAAGGTCGAACTCGTTCTTGCCGCCGCCCGCCAAGCCGGGCACCCCCTGCAGTGCATTCTGGAGACCGCATGATTGCGCAAGAATTGGAAGTGAGTCTGCACATGGCCTTCGTCGAGGCCCGTCAGCAACGCCACGAGTTCATCACCGTGGAACACTTGCTGCTGGCCCTGATCGACAACCCCTCTGCTTCCGAGGTGCTGAAGGCCTGTGCTGCAAACCTGGACGAGCTGCGCAAGAACCTTGACCAGTTCGTGCGTGACAACACGCCGACCGTGGGGGGCACCGACGAGGTGGACACCCAGCCCACGCTGGGCTTCCAGCGCGTCATCCAGCGCGCGATCATGCACGTGCAGTCGTCTGGCAGCGGCAAGAAGGAAGTCACCGGTGCCAACGTGCTGGTGGCCATCTTTGGCGAGAAGGATTCGCACGCGGTGTACTACCTGCACCAGCAGGGTGTGACCCGCCTGGACGTGGTGAATTTCATCGCGCACGGCATCCGCAAGGCCGACCCGCCCGAGGCGAGCAAGCAGTCGTCCGAGCAAGGGCAGATCGAGCCCGAGAAGGAAGAGGCCGAAGGCAAGGCCTCGCCGCTGGAGCAGTACACCCAGAACCTCAACCAGATGGCACGCGAGGGCAAGATCGACCCGCTCATCGGTCGGGACACCGAGGTCGAGCGCGTCATCCAGGTGCTGTGCCGCCGCCGCAAGAACAACCCGCTGCTGGTGGGTGAGGCTGGCGTGGGCAAGACCGCCATTGCCGAAGGTCTGGCCTGGCGCATCACGCAAAAGGACGTGCCCGACGTGCTGGCCGACGCCGAGGTGTTTGCCCTCGACATGGGCGCATTGCTGGCCGGCACCAAGTACCGCGGTGACTTCGAGCAGCGCCTGAAGGCCGTCATCAAGCAGCTCAAGGATCAGCCGGGCGCCGTGCTGTTCATCGACGAGATCCACACGCTGATCGGGGCCGGTGCGGCGTCGGGCGGCACGCTGGACGCGTCCAACCTGCTCAAGCCTGCGCTGAGCTCGGGCCAGCTCAAGTGCATCGGTGCGACCACCTTCACCGAGTACCGCGGCATCTTCGAGAAGGACGCGGCCCTGTCGCGTCGCTTCCAGAAGGTCGAAGTGGCCGAGCCCTCGGTCGAGCAGACCATCGAGATCCTGAAGGGCCTGAAGTCGCGCTTCGAAGAGCACCACAGCGTGAAGTACGCGCTGGGCGCTTTGCAGGCCGCGGCCGAGCTCTCGGCGAAGTTCATCAACGACCGCCACCTGCCTGACAAGGCCATCGACGTGATCGATGAGGCCGGTGCCGCGCAACGCATCCTGCCCAAGAGCAAGCAGAAGAAGACCATCACGCGGGCCGAGGTCGAAGAGATCGTGGCCAAGATCGCGCGGGTGCCTTCGACCAGCGTGTCCAACGACGACCGCAGCAAGCTCAAGACGCTTGACCGCGATCTCAAGAGCGTGGTGTTCGGGCAAGACAACGCCATCGATGCACTGGCCTCGGCCATCAAGATGGCGCGTTCGGGCCTGGGCAAGCCGGACAAGCCGATCGGTTCCTTCCTGTTCAGCGGTCCCACCGGTGTGGGCAAGACCGAAGTCGCCAAGCAGTTGGCCTACATCCTGGGCATCGAGCTGATCCGCTTCGACATGTCGGAGTACATGGAGCGCCACGCGGTCAGTCGCCTGATCGGTGCGCCTCCGGGCTATGTGGGCTTCGACCAAGGCGGTCTGCTGACCGAGGCTGTGTCGAAGAAGCCGCATGCCGTGCTGCTGCTTGACGAAATCGAGAAAGCCCACCCGGACGTCTTCAACATCCTGCTGCAGGTCATGGACCATGGCACGCTGACGGACAACAACGGTCGCAAGGCCGATTTCCGCAACGTGCTCATCATCATGACCACGAACGCGGGTGCGGAGACGCTGCAGAAGGCGACCATCGGTTTCACCAACCCGCGCGAGCTGGGCGACGAGATGGCCGACATCAAGCGCCTGTTCACGCCGGAGTTCCGCAACCGGCTGGACGCCATCGTTGGCTTCAAGCCGCTGGACGAAGAGGTCATCCTGCGCGTGGTGGACAAGTTCCTGCTGCAGCTGGAAGGTCAGCTCGCCGAGAAGAAGGTGGAGGTCACGTTCACGGACGCCCTGCGCCGTCACCTGGGCAAGCGTGGCTTCGATCCGCTCATGGGCGCGCGCCCGATGCAGCGCCTGATCCAGGACACCATCCGCAAGGCCTTGGCCGACGAGTTGCTGTTTGGCAGCCTGGTCGATGGCGGTCGCCTGACGGTGGACGTGGTGGACAACGACAAGGGCGAGCCCGAGGTGAAGCTGGACATCCAGCCGAACAAGAAGAGCGACAAGACCAAGCCAGAGGCGGCCACGGCCGAGTGATTGGCACGGGGGTTTCCTCGTCAAGCAAAAGGCCCGCACGCAGCGGGCCTTTTTTATGGGCAATGCGCTTCAACGAAGCTCGATGCGGCTGAAACCGTCGGCTTGCCAGCGCAGCACCTGGGCGCGGGGCTGGCCGTGGTCGAGGTCCCAGTCGCTCAGCACATGCCGTGTGCCGCCGCCGAAGGCCTCGGACGCTGGCCGGTGCGTGTGGCCGTGGATGAGCAGTTCGGCTTGCGCGGCTTGCATCCAGTCGCGTGCGCAGTCCTCATCGACATCGGCATAGCCTATGGCAATGGCCTGGGCTTGCTGGTGCAGTTGGCTGGCAGCGCGCATTTGGCGGGCCTGTGCCAAGCGTGTGGCCAATGGGTGTGCCAGGAAGGCTTGTTGCCACGCAGGCTGGCGGACCTGGGCGCGGAAGCGCAGGTAGTCGGTGTCGGCCAGGCAGAGTTCGTCCCCGTGGACCAGCAGGGCGCGTTGCCCGAAAGCGGCCAGCACGGTGGGGTCGAGCAGGGCGGTGGCACCACCATCGTCCATGAAGGCCTGGCCCAGCAGGAAATCGCGGTTGCCCACCATGATGAGCAGCGGGCGCGCTTGAGCGGCTTCACGCAGCATGCGCAGGCAGTCGGCCTCGAAGGGCTCGGTGCGCATGTCGTCGCCCACCCAGGCTTCGAACAAATCGCCCAGCACGAAGATGGCGTCTGCGGTGGTCGAGGACAGGTAACGCTGCAGTGCCGCCATGGTGTGCGGCAGGCCGTCGTGCAGGTGGATGTCCGAGATGAAGTCAATGCACCGCCACGAGGGCGGTGCAGTCATCGTGCGGGCGCCGGGGAAAGCAGGTTTCCCCAGAACGTCTGCCGCCATCAGACCTCGGTGGCCTTGGTGATGAGCACGTCTTCCAGCGGCACGTCGTCGTGGAAGCCCTTGCGGCCGGTCTTGACCTTCTCGATGGCATCGACCACTTCGGTGCCCGCAACGACCTTGCCGAACACGGCATAGCCCCAGCCCTGGGCGGTCTCGGCCTTGTAGTTCAGGAAGTCGTTGTTGGTGGCGTTGATGAAGAACTGCGCCGATGCCGAG
>CAIQIL010000607.1 GCA_903871865.1 uncultured Burkholderiales bacterium | reverse complement strand
GAGCTGCCTCAGTCGGCGGCGCCTGCCGGCGCCGCGCCCGCCCCTGGCGCGGCACGCCGCATCAGGTGCTGCTCCATGCGCACGTAGTGGCTCACCATGTGGGCCAGGCCATCGACCAGCTCGTCGTAGGTGATGGGCGGGTTGGGGTCCGACATGTGCCGGATCACCGTGAACATCCCCGCGTTGACGAAGATGTAGCTCATGGCCGCGAAACGCCGCAGGTTGGCGTACTGCGGGTTCTGCAACAGGTACTGCACGATGATGTTGCCCAACAGGCGCGACACCTCGGCCAGGTCCAGCCGGAGGTCGGCGTTGAACACCTCACGGGCGTACTTCAGGTAGCGCTGCTCGTCGCGCAACAGCAGGGCCTGCACGCCGTAGAGGATGGTCGGGATGGCCTCGGTCAGCGGCATGCGCACGACGCGTGGCGTCAAGGGCTCCAGCACCCCCACCAGGTCGCGCACGAAACGCGCCAGCATGGCTTCGTAGATCGCTTCCTTGTTCTTGAAGTACTCGTACACCGAGCCCACGCTGACGCCCGCGATGTCGGCGATGTGCGTGGTCGTCGTGCTCGCCAGGCCATGTCGGCCCAGGCTGATGTAGCCGGCGTCCAGGATGGCTTCGACGGTGGTTTTGGCGCGCTGCTGTCGGGGGGTGCGTGGCATGGCTTCGCTGTGCGGACGTCCAGAGATCCGAATTGAATCCGAATGAACATTCGGAACAAACTGTCACTGATTATCGTGCACGTCAACCTGCCGTGCAGCACCCAGGAGACGCCCCATGACCGACACCACCGCAGCCCAGGCCATCACCGGCACACCCACCGGCCCACTCACTGGCGCCAAAGTGGGCATCCCGCCCCGCCACATCGACTTCCGCTTCTCCGAGGCGCCCCAGCGCTATTTCTTCTTCGACCAGAACCCGCTGGCCAGCCTGGTGTTCGTGGTGTTCTCCGGCATCTTCCCGCCGGGCGAGCGCTTCTTCATGGAATCGGTGCGCAACTTCCGTGACCGCATCACCGACCCGGTGCTCAAGGCGCAGGTGTCCGGCTTCATGGGCCAGGAAGCCTTGCATGGCCGCGAGCACGACCGCCTCAACGACTTCTTCCGCGAGCGCGGCTTCGACGTGGACCTGCCCGCACGTTACGTGCGTTTCGGGCTGCGCCAGCTGGAGCGCTTCTCACCCCGGCTGCAACTGGCCTGCACGACGCAGATGGAGCACTTCACCGCCCACCTGGCCGAGCAGTGGCTGACCGACAAGGCCCTGGCGGCATCGTCCGACCCCGAGATGCTCAAGCTCTGGTATTGGCATGCGCTGGAGGAGCTGGAGCACAAATCGGTGGCCTACGACGTGTTCGACCTCATCGGCGGCACGCAGCGCGAGCGCAAGCAGGCCGGCTGGCTGGTCGGCCTCTTCATCGGCCTGCCGGTGGTGGCCAGCTGGGTGCATCTGCTTGTCAAAGAAGGGCAGCTGTTCAAGTTCAGCGAAAACCGCCGGGGCCTGAAAGCCCTGTTCGGACGCGGCGCCCTCATCAGCGAGGTGCTGCGCCACATGCCCACCTTCTGGCGCCGCAAGTTCCACCCCAGCCAGCAGGCCACGCAGGCGCTGGAGGCCTCGTGGCGCGAGCGCCTGTTCGGGCCTCGGGGCGACCTGATCGACGTCTACCGCAACCCCAAGACGGCGGCCTGACGCCGAAGACCGGGCTGAACCCGAGCCTCAGGCCCGCAGGCGGAATCGCCCCACCACGGTGGCCAGGGTCTCCGCCTGGTCCTTGAGGCTTTCGGCGGCCGCGGCCGATTGCTCGACCAGGGCGGCGTTCTGCTGCGTCATCTGGTCCAGCCGGGTCACGGCCTGGCTGACGTGGCCGATGCCTTCGGACTCCTGATCGGCCGCCTGCGTGATCTCGCGGATGATCTGGGTGACGTGCTCCACCCCGGTCACGATGCCTTGCATGGAGGCGCCGGCCTCCTGCACCAGGCGCGAGCCAGCTTCGACGCGCTCGGTCGAGCTGCTGATCAGGGTCTTGATCTCGCGGGCGGCGTCCGCGCTGCGTTTCGCCAGCGAACGCACCTCGCCCGCCACCACCGCAAAGCCGCGGCCCTGCTCGCCCGCACGGGCGGCTTCCACGGCCGCGTTCAGCGCCAGGATGTTGGTCTGGAAGGCGATGCCGTCGATGACGCTGATGATCTCGTTGATCTTGCGCGAGGCGGTGTCGATCTCGGTCATGTTGCTCACCACCTGCTGCATCACCTCGCCGCCATGGCGGGCGGCCGCGGTGGCATCGGTGGCCAGGCTGTTGGCGGAGCGCGCGGACTCGGCGGTCTGGCGCACGGTGCCGGTGAGCTGGTCCATCGAGGACGCGGTTTCCTGCAGGCTGGACGCCGTGGTCTCGGTGCGCTGGCTGAGGTCCTGGTTGCCGGCGGCGATTTCGCTGGAGGCCGTCTCGATGGACTGCGCGGCGCGCTGCACGGTCTGGATCGAGGACGACAGCTCGTGCGTCATGCGCGCCAGGGCGCCCAAGAGCTGCCCGATCTCGTCGTCACGCTGGCTGCGCAGGTCCACGTCGAAGCGGCCATCGGCCACGTGGTTGGCCGCGTCCAGCGCCAGGTGCACATCGTGCAGGATGCGCTTTTGCATCGCCCAGGCGAAACCGAAAGCGCCCAGGCAGGCCAGCAGACCGACTGCGCCGATCACCACCTCTTGCACCATCAAGGCCTGGCGCAGCTCGGTCAGGTCGGCCTCGGCATCGGCCTCCACCTGCTTGAGCAAGGCGTTCAGCGAGGTCATCATGGCTTTGTGGTCCGCATCGGCGGACTGCAGGGCCGCGACCCCCGTGTTCGGATCGATGGACGAGAGGTCCACCGCGGTGTCTGCGCTCTTGATGAAGCTGCCCAGGCTCTTGTCGAAGGCCTTGGCGACATCGGTGTTGGCGTCACCGCCCGACAGCACCTGGGCGACCGACGCGCGGCTGGCCTTGCCCAGCTCGCCAAGTTTGCCGCGGAAGGCGGTGATGTCCGCGTCGCTCATCGAGCCGATCACGGTGACCGTGCGGTACAGCCCGGCATGGGCCTCGGACAAGCGCTGCTGTGCAGCCGAAATGGTGTCTTGGTGGGATGCGGCCTGCGCGTGCGTGGCCGACACGCGGGACTCGTAGCGGTTCATCGCCACCAGCACGGCCACCAGGCTGGCCAGCAGCACCAGGCTGACCGCGGTGGGTGCGGCCATCAGTGTCGTGCGCAAATTCATGTTCTCGTCTCCTTGGACCAACGGGCCCTCACAGGCCCGTTGTCATCACCAGCGGGTCACTTGTAGATGCCGCCGCACACCACCGTGTCATCGAGCTTTTCGCAGTACATGCTCTTGGGCTCGATCTTCTTGTTCTCGGGGTTGGTGAACTTGTAGTCCTGCCAGAAGCTGGCATGGGACTTGGCCATGTCGACGCGCTCCTTGACGAAGGGCTTGCCGTCGATGTCCTTGAGGTCGATGAGGTTCTTGCCCACCATCTTGGCGTTGGCGCCATGGGCATGCACGGTGCCATCCAGGCCGTAGACGACCAGGTACAGGTCTTCCTTGCGCCAGCTGGCATTGGCCTTGTCACTGAACTCGGCGTAGGCCTTGTCCTTGCCGGCCGACTTCGCGTAGGCCACGCCCTTTTTCACCATGGCGACGGCGTCGTCCTTGGTGGCGCCGCCTTCGGCAGCCCGAGCTGCACCGAGGGTGGCGAGGCTGGCCGACAGGGCCAGGGCGACAATGCGTGCGATGTGCTTCATGTGGGTGTCCTCGTGCAGAAGAATGCCGTTCAAGCTTGGATCCGCTCACGGCCGGGGTCTGGCTGCCGGGGCAGTCAGCTGACAGGCGAGCGTCAGTCAATCAGGCCCATGTCCTGGCTCATCAACATGCTCTCGATGTCCAGCAGGATGACCATGCGCTCGCCCACCTGGGCCAAGCCACGGATGTAAGTGGCGTCGATGGCCGAGCTCATTTCGGGCGCGGGGCGCACGGCCTCGACCGGGATCTCCATCACGTCGCTGACCGAGTCCACCACCGTGCCGATGGTGCGCTGGCCGATGTGCAGCACGATGGTGACCGTGAAGGCGTTGTACTCCGAGGAGCTGCAACCGAAGCGCAGGCGCAGGTCCACGATGGGGACGATGGTGCCGCGCAGGTTCACCACACCCTTGAGGAAGTGCGGCGCGTTGGCGATGCGGGTCGGGTTCTCGTAACCGCGGATCTCCTGCACCTTCAGGATGTCGATGCCGTATTCCTCGTCACCGAGCCGGAAGGTCAGGTACTCACGTGCCAGTTCGGTCTGCACGTCCAGTTTTTCCATCATGCCCATTTGGCTGCTCCTCTTGTTCCGTAGCGTGGTCAGTGGCGATGTCAGTGGCGCGAACGGCGCACCAGGCTGCCCACGTCCAGGATCAGTGCCACACGGCCGTCACCCATGATGGTGGCGCCCGACACATCGTTGACCTTGCGGTAGTTGGTCTCCAGGTTCTTGACCACCACCTGTTGCTGGCCCAGCAGCTCGTCCACCAGCAGGGCCACGCGGCCGCTCTCGGCTTCGACGACGACCATGATCCCGCTGTTGTGCTCCCAGTCGAAGCGCGGCACGTTGAAGACGCGCTCCAGCTCGATGACCGGCATGTACTCGTCGCGGACCTCGACCACGCGGCCCGAGCCGCCCACGGTCTTGATCATCTCGGTGCTGACCTGGAAGCTCTCGACCACCGAAGACAGCGGCAGGATGTAGACCTCTTCGCCCACCCCCACGCTCATGCCGTCCATGATGGCCAGGGTCAGGGGCAGGCGAACCGCCACGCGCATGCCATAGCCTTCGGCCGAGTCGATCTCGACCGTGCCGCCCAGCGAGGTGATGTTCTTCTTGACCACGTCCATGCCGACGCCGCGGCCGGACACGTCGGTGACCTCGTCGGCCGTGGAGAAGCCTGGCGCGAAAATCAGGTTCCAGACCTCGGGGTCGGTCATCGAATCCGGTGCGTCGATGCCCTTCTCGCGGGCCTTGCGCAGCAGCTTCTCGCGCGACAGGCCCTTGCCGTCGTCGCGCACTTCGATCACGATGGAACCACCCTGGTGGGAGGCCGCCAGGGTGATGGTGCCGACGTCGGGCTTGCCGGCGGCCAGGCGGTCGGCGGGCATCTCGATGCCGTGGTCGCAGGAGTTGCGCACCAGGTGGGTCAGCGGGTCGGTGATCTTCTCGACCAGGCCCTTGTCCAGTTCGGTGGCTTCGCCCTGGGTGACCAGCTCGACCTTCTTGCCCAGCTTATTGGCCAGGTCGCGCAGCATGCGCGGGAAGCGGCTGAACACCGTGGACATCGGGATCATGCGGATCGACATCACCGCTTCCTGCAGGTCGCGGGTGTTGCGGTCCAGGTCGGTCAGGCCGGTGACCAGCTGCTGGTACACCACCGGGTCCAGGCCACGGCTGTTTTGCGCCAGCATGGCCTGGGTGATGACGAGCTCGCCCACCAGGTTGATGAGCTGGTCCACCTTTTCCACCGACACGCGGATGGTCGAGGCCTCCAGCGCAGCGGCGGGTTTGTCGGCCTTCGGCGCCGCAGGCTTGGCGGCAGCGGCCACGGGCTTGAGCACAGCGGGCTCAGACGCCGCAGCGGCGGAAGCCTTGTCGGGCGCGCCGGGCGCGTTGTCGAAGAAGCCGTAGCCCTTCTCTTGCGATTCGGCGACAGGCTCGGCGCCCGCGCTGGCAGAGGCTTCAGCGGCCTCGGGCGCATCGAAGAAGCCGTAGCCTGGGTCGGCAGGTGCGCTCGCGGCGGCCGGTGCGTCGGCCAGGGCCACGAAGGCCACCTGCTCACGCGCCACGTGGAAGGTGAACAGGTCCAGCAATTCGGATTCGGCGGTGGCGGTGCTCACCTTGAAGCGGCGGATGCCGGCCAGGGCCGCGGCGTCTGGCAAGGGCTCGATGGTGCCCAGGTCGGTGATTTCCTTGAACAGGTCAACGAGGTTGTCGGCCTGGGCAAGGTCGCTCAGGGGGCCGACGCGCAACTCCACGGTGCGCTGGCCGGAGGTCGCAGCGGCGGCGGTGGCGGTTGCAGACGGGGCCACAGCGGGGGCAGCGACAGGTGCCGCCTTGGCTGGGGCCACCACAGGCACGGCCTGGGCCACGGGGGCCTCGCCGGAAGACATGGCGCGGATGTTGAACAGCAGCTCGGTGGTGTCCACCACGGCACCGCCGGAGCCCTGGTGGCGGCCCAGCATGGACTTGAGCGCGTCGCCCGACTGCAGCAGCACGTCCACCATCGGCGCGGTGGGCGCCAGTTCGTGGCGGCGCAGCTTGTCGAGCAGCGTTTCCATCTGGTGGGTCAGCTCGGCCACATCGGAGAAACCAAACGTCGCAGCGCCCCCCTTGATGGAGTGGGCGCAGCGGAAGATGGCATTGAGTTCTTCGTCGTCGGCGGCCTCGATGTCCAGCTCCAGCAGGAGCTGTTCCATGTTTTCCAGGTTCTCGCCCGCCTCTTCGAAGAAGACTTGGTAGAACTGGCTGAGGTCAATCCCTGCCGAAGACGTGCTGTTGTCGGTGCTCGTGTCTGCCATGTCTGGCTCCAGATGTTCGTGGCGATGCTTGCGGGCACGTGCGCCGGCCCGTCAGCGGATCCCTGAGGTCAGCGGATCACCTTCTGAATGACTTCGATCAGCTTGGTGGGGTCGAAGGGCTTGACCAGCCAGCCGGTCGCACCCGCGGCGCGGCCTGCCTGCTTCATCTGATCGCTGGACTCGGTGGTCAACATCAGGATCGGCGTGGTCTTGAACTGGGGGGATTCGCGCAGCTTCTTGGTCAGACTGATGCCGTCCATGCGGGGCATGTTCTGGTCGGTCAGCACCAGATCGAAACTGCGACCCTGTGCCTTTTCGTAGGCGTCCTGGCCATCGACCGCTTCGACCACGTTGTAGCCAGCGCTCTTGAGTGTGAAGGAAACCATCTGACGCATGGATGCGGAATCGTCAACGGCAAGAATCGAGTGCATGGCGCTCTCCGGTACTTGATGAACTTTGCGTGTGGGCAGGCAGGGTCAAATCAACTTGACTGACTTTGCAACTTTTTCGGATTTCGGCAGACGGGATGGAATCTTTAGCCACGGTTCAGAACAATTCCACCGAACCGGCGTCCATCTCGTCCTGCGTGACGGGGTTGGGTTTGAGCGGCCCTTCCTCGACCACGGCGGCGCCGTCCGGATCGTCGTCACCGAGGGCGTCCCGGGCGATCTGGTCGGCGCAGTTGCGCAGGCGCTTGTTGGTGTGGGCGATCAGCTGCGTGGCCATGTCCTGGAACTGCAGGGCCGTGACCGCCTTGAACAGCGTTTGACGCACCTCGTGCAGGTGGGGCGTGATCTCGTGGCCCTGGTCGATCACGGTGCCGAGCTGTCCGGCAGAATCGTGAAATCCTTCCATGAGGGCCAGGCAGGCGTCGTCCAGCAGGCGCTGCAAGCGCTCGAGGTCGTTGCTGGCCGTCATCAGGTGGTCCTGAAGGCCGGCTGCCAGCAGCAAGGACATCTCGGGGGGCTGGGACGCGACGTTGTCGTCGTGGCTCATCGTGGCTCCACTCAACCAGGGTTAATGTCGGGGGCCGCCAGAGCGACCGGGTACATCGGGTTGTCGGCAGGTTTGCAGCGATCCTGAGGGCTTTGCATCATCGGACCACGCGCTTCGGCCGGTTGGTAGAATTTTTCACACTCCCCGCCGAGAGGTGTCCACAATGACGTGGCGAAACTGGGCGTAAATCGAAGGATCGAAGCTTGCCTGTGCCGGAGTTCTCATCCCCCCCACCCCTGGTGAGCCCCCACGGGCTGCAACCGGGCCAGCAACCTGTGCGCCTGCGGGTGCTGCACCTGGAAGACAACGAGGGTGACCACGCCCTGGTCGCGGCCCACCTGATGCGCGGCGGCATCGAGGCCGACATCCACCGCGTGGAGACCGAGTCCACCCTCATCGAGGCCCTCGCGGACGACTGGGACCTGATCCTCTCCGACTACAACCTGCCGGGCTACTCGGGCCTGGCCGCGCTCGACAAGGTGCGCTCGCTGGGCAAGCTCGTGCCCTTCATCCTGGTGTCCGGCGAGATCGGCGAAGACATCGCCGTGCAGGCCATGCGCAATGGCGCCAACGACTACCTGCTCAAAAGCAACCTGACCCGCCTGGCCCCGGCCGCCCTGCTGGCCATCGAGGCCAACCGCACCCGCATCGCCAAGCAGCGCGCCGACCACGCCCTCACCCGCTCGCGCCAGCAACTGCGTGAACTCGCCCAGCACTTGCAGACCAGCATCGAGCAAGAGCGCGCGGCGATTGCTCGCGAGATCCACGACGACGTCGGTGGCGCGCTCACGGCCGTCAAGTTCGACCTGGCCTGGATGGCGCGGCATGCGCCCTCGCCCGAGATCGCCGAGCGCGTGGCGCAGGCGCTGGAGTCGGTCAACCACGCCCACGAGGCCAGCCAGCGCGTCATGCACAACCTCCGCCCGGCCATCCTGGAGCAAGGCCTGGTGGCCGCGCTGCAATGGATGACCGACCGCTTCGGCAAGCGCACCGGCCTGGACGCCACCTTCCGCACCAGCCACGAATCGATGCAGCTGGCGCCCGGCGTGCCCCTGGTGGCCTACCGATTCGCCCAGGAAGCGCTGACGAATGTCTCCAAACACGCACAGGCCACCAAGGTGAGCGTCGATGTGTCTCAGGCGGGCGGCGTTCTGTCCATCGAAGTGACCGACAATGGCAAAGGCCTGAGCGGGGAAGACTTGGCCAAGGCCCGGTCCTTCGGCATCCGTGGCTTGCACGAGCGCGCGGAGACGGTGGGTGGCTGGGTGGACATCAGCAGCAAGCCCGGCGGCACCACGCTGATCCTGTCGGTTCCTCTGTCCGGCCCCGAGAACGGCTTCATCGACCGCCTGCTGCCCGGGCTGGACGGTGACGTCGCCAGCATCGACCACGACGACCCTGACGACCCGACCGCCTGGGGCAAACTATGATCAAAGTCATCCTCTGCGACGACCACGCCCTCATCCGCCGGGGCATCCGCGACACGCTGGCCGATGCGGCCGACATCGACGTGGTGGGAGAAGCCGCAGACTATGGCGAGCTGCGCGCCCTGTTCCGTGACCAGTCCTGCGACGTGCTGGTGCTGGACATCAACCTGCCCGGGCGCAGCGGCCTGGACGTGCTGCACGTGCTCAAGGAAGAAGGCAACCCGGTGAAGGTGCTGGTGGTCTCGATGTACCCCGAAGACCAGTACGCCATGCGGGCGCTCAAGGCCGGCGCATCGGGCTACCTGAACAAGGGCAGCGATGCCGCGCAAATCGTCGCAGCGGTGCGCACCGTCTCCCAGGGCCGCAAGTACGTGACACCCGAAATGGCGCAGATGCTGGTGGACAACCTGACCACTCCCGCCCAGGAAGACGCGCACCAGAAGCTCTCGGACCGCGAGTTGCAGACGCTGGTGATGATCGCCTCGGGCAAGCGCCTCTCCGACATCGCCGAGCAATTGCTGCTGAGCCCCAAAACCGTGAGCGTTTACCGCGCCCGGGTGCTGGAAAAGCTGGGCCTGACCAACAACTCCGAGCTCACGGTCTACGCCATCCGCAACGGGCTGGTCTGATCACTCTTCCAGCAGCGAGCGCAGCATCCAGGCGGCCTTTTCGTGCACGTCCAGGCGCTGGGTGAGCAGGTCGGCCGAAGGTTCGTCAGACGCTTCATCGACCAGGGGGAACAGGGCGCGCGCGGTGCGGGCCACGGCCTCGTGCCCGGTCACCAGGATGCGGATCATCTCCTTGGCCTTGGGCGGCTGGGCGGGCGCGTCCGGCAGCGTGCTGGCCTTGGCAAAGTCGGCGAAGGAGCCGATGGCGGGGTAGCCCAGGGCGCGCACGCGCTCGGCGATCGGGTCCACCGCGTTCCACAGTTCGGTGTACTGCGCCATGAACATGGTGTGCAGGGTGTTGAACATCGGCCCCGTCACGTTCCAGTGGAAGTTGTGCGTGGTCAGGTAGAGCGTGAAGGTGTCGGCGAGCAAGCCGTTGAGGCCCTTGGCGATGGCCGCGCGGTCGCTGGCGGCGATGCCGATGTCGATGGCCGTGCCCTTGGTCGCGGGCTTGGCGGCTGGTTTCGCGGCTGGTTTCGTGGCCGGCTTGGCGGCCGATTTGCTGGCGGGCTTGGCAGCCGCCTTCACGGCGCCTTTGTCTGCAGCTTTGTCTGCAGCTTTGTCAGCGGGTTTCTTGTCGTTCTTGGCCATGGTGCGGATCTCCTGACGAGGTGGCAATGGTGGGGCTGGATGCCGTGGTGAAGACTTTAGCGCGGGCGAGCGGCGGTGGCCGCAGGCGTGTCGCAATTGCGCCTATGGCGGCCTTGCATGGGCTCAATCGCGCATGCCTCAGCCCGCAGGCTGCTCACAGGCCGCTCACTCGATGGGCGTCAGCTTGGCCACGCTCAGCATCAGCCACTTGGTGCCGTGGCGGCCGAAGTTGACCTGCACGCGGGCCTCGGAGCCATTGCCCTCCAGCGTCAGCACGACGCCCTCGCCGAACTTGTTGTGGAAGACGCTCTGGCCCACGCGGAAGCCGCCGGCCGTCTTGGACTCGGCCATGGCTTTGGGGATGGGCGCGGTGAGGTCCTTGAAGTTGTCTTCGCCACGCTTGCCACCGCCCCAGGCGGGCGCCTGGCGGAAGGGCTGGGCCCCGGCGCCCACCATCGAGCCCATGCCCTTGCCACTGGCCCAGGCGTCGCGGTAGGGCTTCTCGAAGCCCGATCCGAAGCCCTGGTTGCGCGGCGTCAGCCACTTGAGCGCCTCTTCGGGCAGCTCGTCGAGGAAGCGGCTCTTGACGTTGTAGCGGGTCTGGCCGTGCAGCATGCGCGTCTGGCTGAAGCTGATGTAGAGGCGCTCGCGGGCCCGCGTGATGGCCACGTACATCAGGCGGCGCTCTTCTTCGAGGCCGTCGGTGTCGCTCATCGAGTTCTCGTGCGGGAACAGCCCCTCTTCCAGGCCTGTGAGGAAGACGTGGTGGAACTCCAGGCCCTTGGCCGCATGGATGGTCATGAGCTGGACGGCGTCCTGGCCGGCCTGGGCCTGGTTGTCGCCGGCCTCCAGCGAGGCGTGCGTCAGGAAGGCCAGCAGCGGCGAGATGATCTCGCCCGTCTCGGCGTCCGGCAGCAGCTCGACGGCCGCCACGGCCGTTGGCAAGCCCGCGGCGATGGTGCCTGCAGGTTCATCGACGGGCAGCGCGATGGCGTCCTTGCCAAAACCTTCCTGGGTGACGAAGGCCTCGGCGGCGTTGACCAGTTCGGCCAGGTTCTCCACGCGCTCCTGGCCGTCTTTCTCGGCGCGGTAGTGCTCGGCCAGGCCCGAGACCTCGACCACGTGCTCGATGATGTCGCGCAGCGTCAGTCCACGGATGGCTTCGCGCGCGGTGTCGATCAAGGCCATGAAGGCCTGCAGGTTGGTGCCGGCCTTGCCAGGCACGGCGGTCACGCTCTGCGCCAGGCTGCGGCCACTGGCACGGGCGGCATCCTGCAATTGCTCGATGCTGCGCGCGCCAATGCCGCGGGCGGGGAAGTTCACCACGCGCAGGAAGCTGGTGTCGTCGCTGGGGTTCTCGATCAGGCGCAGGTAGGCCAGCGCGTGCTTGACTTCGGCGCGCTCGAAGAAGCGCAGGCCGCCATAGACCTTGTAGGGCACGCCGGCGTTGAACAGCGCCGATTCGATCACCCGCGACTGCGCGTTGCTGCGGTAGAGCACCGCCACTTCGTGCAGCGGATGCCCCTCGCGCTTGACCTGGCGGATCTCGTCGAGCATCCACTGCGCTTCGGCGAAATCGCTGGCGGCCTCGTGCACGCGGATGGGCTCGCCCAGGCCGGCGTCGGTGCGCAGGTTCTTGCCCAGGCGCTTGCTGTTCTGCGCGATCAGGGTGTTGGCGGCATCGAGGATGTGGCCGTGGCTGCGGTAGTTCTGCTCCAGCTTGATGACGTGGGGCACGCGGAACTCGCGCTCGAAATCGGCCATGTTGCCGACCTGCGCGCCACGGAAAGCGTAAATGCTCTGGTCGTCGTCGCCCACGGCGAACACGCTGGTGCCGGTGATGCCCGGGCTGCCGGCGAAGGCCTTGAGCCAGAGGTACTGCAGGCGGTTGGTGTCCTGGAACTCATCGACCAGGATGTGCTTGAAGCGGCGCTGGTAGTGCTCGCGGACCTCGGGGTGGTCGCGCATGATTTCGTAGGTGCGCAGCATCAGCTCGGCGAAATCGACCACGCCTTCGCGCTGGCACTGGTCTTCGTAAGCCTGGTAGACGGCCAGCTGCATGCGGCCGAGTTCGTCGCGCGGCTGGAGGTCTTTGGGGCGCTGGCCGGCGTCCTTCGCGTTGGCGATGAAGTAGCTGGTGGCCTTCGGGATGCACTTTTCTTCGTCGAACTTCAGCGCCTTGATGACGCGCTTGACGGCGGAGAGCTGGTCCGAGGTGTCCAGGATCTGGAAGGCCTGCGGCAGGCCGGCGATCTTGGCGTGCGCGCGCAGGAAGCGGTTGCACAGGCCGTGGAAGGTGCCGATCCACATGGCGCGGGTGTTCACCGGCAGCATGGCCGACAGGCGCGCCTGCATTTCCTTGGCGGCTTTGTTGGTGAAGGTCACGGCCATGATGCCCGCCGGCGAGACCTGCCCCGTCTGCATCAGCCAGGCGATGCGGGTGGTCAGCACGCGCGTCTTGCCCGAGCCCGCGCCCGCCAGGATCAGCGCCGGCCCCGGGGGCGCGGTGACGGCGGCGAGCTGCTCCGGGTTGAGTCCGGCCAACAGGGGCGACGAGAAGGCAGCGGACGGCACCGATGGCGTGGCCGAGGGTGACACAGATGGCGCGGAAGGATCAGAGAAGGGCATGGGCTGGATTGTAGGGACCGGCAGCCCGTTCACGGGGGATGCGCCGTGCACCCTTCATGCGCCGCGGGGCTTGCTGCATGATGTCTGCCAAACGAACAGGAGGACCGCCATGAGCACCCGCACCGCCATGCTGCACACCGTCACGAAACGGCTGATCCTGATGACCGCCACCGCCCTGGCGGGCGTCGTCGCGGTGTTTGGCCTGACGCTGTTCTGGCACCAGCGCTTCATGATTTCCTGGGTGTGCTTCGGCTGCGGCCTGCTGGGCGGCTTTGTCAGCATCCAGCAGCGGCTCAAAAAACTGGGCGACGAAGAGCTGGCCTTGCTGTCGCGGTCGTGGTTCCAGATCCTGCTGGTGCCGATTTACGGCGGCATCTTTTCGCTGGTGCTGTACGTGGGGCTGCTCAGCGAAATCGTCAAAGGGCCGCTGTTCCCGCACTTCGCCATCCCGCCCTTCACCGAACCGCTGCCCACGCGCGACGACGTCATCCGCTTCCTGAGCCAGACCTACCCGACCTCGGGCCAGGACGTGGCCAAGCTGCTGTTCTGGTCCTTCGTGGCCGGCTTCTCGGAGCGCTTCGTGCCACAGCTCCTGGCGCGCAGTGAACAAGGCGACCAGGCTGGCAAGGCTGATGAGGGCGATCCAGCCGACAAACCCTGACGCGGCCAAGCCAGGCGGCACCACTGCCCCTGGCTTGCGCCACAATGGAACATGCTGTTCGAATACGCACGCCACCTCATCGGCAGGGAACGCACGCCGGACGCCAACCGGCACCTGGGCATCGCCCTGGCGTTCGTGGCAGGCGCCACCAACGCAGGCGCTTTCCTCGCGGTGCGGCAGTACACCTCGCACATGACGGGGCTGGTGTCCTCGATGGCCGATGACATCGTGCTGGGCAACACACCCCTGGTGCTGAGCGCGCTGGGCGGGCTGGTGTCCTTCATCCTGGGCGCGGCCACCACGGCGGTGCTGGTCAACCTGGCACGCCGCCACAGCCTGCACAGCCAATACGCCCTGCCCTTGCTGCTCGAAGCGCTGTGGATGCTGATGTTCGGCCTGATGGGCTCGCAACTGGCCGAGATCGGCGAGGACTTCGTGCCCGCCACGGTGGTGGTGCTGTGCTTCATGATGGGCCTGCAGAACGCCGTCATCACCAAGATCTCGAACTCGGAAATCCGCACCACCCACCTCACGGGCATGGTGACGGACATCGGCATCGAGCTGGGCAAGCTGTTTTACTGGAACCGGCTGCCCGAAGCCGTCAGCCCCCCGGTGCGCGTCAACCTGCGTCGCCTGGGCACACTCAGCGCACTGGTCGGTGCGTTTTTCCTCGGCGGCCTGATCGGTGCGCTGGGCTTCAAGCACCTGGGCTACGCCATGACCCTGCCACTGGCCTTGCTGCTGGCGTCGCTGGCCCTGGTGCCTGCGGCCGACGACATGCGTGCGCTGCTGGGCAAATTCACACAAGGCAACAGCACATGAACATGCTGCGCACAGGAACACGTTCGGCCCTGGCTTGGCTGGGCTCACTCGGTTTGGCTGCGGTGCTCGCGCTGCCCACCTGGCCTGCACAGGCTCGCCTGCGCGACCATCTCACCGGCGGTGACACGGTGCCGGACGCCGCCCTCACCACACGCATCACCGCGCCCGGCGACCAAGACTTCACCCTGCAGCACGGCGGCCTGACCCGCCGCTACCACGTGCACGTGCCGCCCGGCTACAAACCGGAGCAAGCCACGCCCCTGGTGCTGGCCTTCCACGGCGGCGGCGGCAACATGGACATCCAGGCCAACGACCGCTACTACGGCCAGATCAGCAAGGCCGACCAGTGGGGCTACGTCGTGGTCTTTCCCAACGGCTACAGCCGGCTGCCCGGCGGCAAGCTGGCCACCTGGAACGCGGGCGCCTGCTGCGGCGCCGCGCGCGACAAGGACATCGACGACGTCGGCTTCGTGCGGGCCCTCCTGGTGCGGCTCAAGCAGCAGCTCAACGTGGACCCGGCCCGCGTCTTCGCCACCGGCATCTCCAACGGCGGGATGATCTCCTACCGGCTGGCCTGTGAGATGGCCGACAGCTTCACCGCCATCGCCGCGGTGGCTGGCACCGACAACACCCTGAGCTGTGCGCCCTCGCGGCCGGTGTCGGTGCTGCACATCCATGCGCGCGACGACGAGCGCGTGCTCTTCAACGGCGGTGCGGGCAGCCAGGCCACGCAGATGACGGACTTCGTCTCCGTGCCCCGCAACATGGCCAAGTGGGCATCGCTCAACGGCTGCCAACCCGAGCCGAAGCACGTGCTGGAGGTGCCTGGCGCCTACTGCGAGGCCTACAGCGGTTGCCGTGGCGGCGCGCAGGTCAAACTCTGCGTGACCGAGACCGGCGGCCACAGTTGGCCCGGCGGGCGCAAACCGCTGGGCGGCGCGCAGGGCTCGAACGCCATCTCGGCCACCGACCTCATCGGCGACTTCTTCATGAAGCGCTGAGCGGCACTGCGCGCGCAGCTGACCTCAGGCCAGGCGGAAGGTCTCGCGGTAATCGGGCACGCGGGCTTTCCAGCCCAGTTGCTCGGCGATGCGCAAGCGCAGGGTGTCGGCGGCCTGCGGCTCGCCATGGTTGACGAAGACCTGCTGGGGCGGTTTGCCCAATGCCTTCAACCAGGCCAGCAAGCCCGACTGGTCGGCATGGGCCGAGAGCCCCTCGATCTGGCACACCTCGGCGCGGATGCTCACGTACTCGCCGAACAGCTTGACCGACTTCGCGCCCTCGGCCAGCGACGCACCGCGCGTGCCGCCGGCCTGGAAGCCACTGAGCACGACCGAGTTGCGCGTGTGCGGCCCGTAGTTGGCCAGGTGGTGCAGCACCCGCCCGCCCGTGACCATGCCGCTGCCCGCGATGATGACCATGGGGTAGCGCTGGCGCATCAGCGCCTTGGACTCTTCCACATCGCGCACGAAGCGCGTCATGTGCTGGATGCCTTCGCACTCCTCGTCGGTGAGGCGGTGCAGGTCGTTGTGGCGGTGGTACAGCCCCGTGGCCGCGATGCCCATGGGGCTGTCCAGCACGATGGGCAGGTCGGGGATGGCCCGCGCCTGCTTGAGGCGGTAGAGCGCGTACAGCAGCCCTTGCGTGCGTCCCACGGCAAAGGCCGGGATGATGACCACGCCGCCGCGTGCGGCCGTGCGCCGCACGATGTCGCCCAGCTGCTCGGTGGGGTCGAGTTCGATGTGCTGGCGGTCGCCATAGGTGGACTCGATCACCACCCAGTCGGCCACCTGCCCCGTGGCCGGCGGCAGCATGACCTGGTCGTCTTCGCGGCCCAGGTCGCCCGAGAACAGCACCGAGCGCCCCTCGTGCGCGATGTGCACGCTGCTGGCCCCCAGGATGTGCCCGGCCGGGGTGAACTGCACCTCCACGCCGTT
>CAIQIL010000606.1 GCA_903871865.1 uncultured Burkholderiales bacterium | reverse complement strand
CGCCTCGGCCGCGGCCTTCGGGGAGTCCATCTCACCCACGGTCACGGTCAGCTCTTTGAACGCGCCCCGTCGGAAAACTTGCAGCGTGCTCTTGGTGCCCGGCTTGGTGGCGGCCACCAGGCGAGGCAGGTCGGGCGCCTTGTCGATGCCCTGCCCATTGAACTTGGTGATGATGTCACCGGCCTCGACGCCGGCCTTGTCAGCGGGGGTGCCAGGCTCCACCCCCTGCACCAGCGCGCCCTGCGCCTTGCCCAGACCGATGGACTCGGCCACATCCTTGGAGACCGGCGCGATCGACACCCCGATGCGGCCACGCACGACCTTGCCGCCCGAGCGCAACTGGTCGGCCACCCTCATGGCGTCGTCGATGGGGATGGACAGCGAAATGCCCATGAAACCGCCCGAGCGGCTGAGGATTTGCGAGTTGATGCCCACGACCTCGCCGCGCATGTTGATCAGCGGCCCGCCCGAGTTGCCAGGGTTCACAGCCACGTCGGTCTGGATGAAGCGGATTTCCTCGCCCGTGTCGCGCGCCTTGGCGCTCACGATGCCGGCGGTCACGGTGTTCTCCAGACCGAAAGGCGTGCCAATGGCCATGACCCACTCGCCCACCTTCACGCGGCTCACATCGCCCACGGCCACAGCCGGCAGCTGCTTGGCGTCGATCTTGAGCACAGCCACGTCGGTGCGCTTGTCTGCGCCGACCACCTTGGCCTTGAACTCGCGCTTGTCGGTCAGGTTGACATAGACCTCGTCCGCACCATCGACCACGTGGGCGTTGGTCATCACGTAGCCATCGGGGCTGAGGATGAAGCCGGAACCCACGCCACGCGGGCGCTCTTCGCCCTGCTCGTTGCCACGCTTGGGCGTGCTGTTCGGCGCACCGGGCGTGCCGCGGCGCTGGTCGGGCATGGGCACGCCGAAGAAGCGCTTGAAGAACTCGCGCATCTGGGCGTCGGCCTCATCGCCATCGCCGCCCTCCTCCGCCACACGCTGCGTGGTGCGGATGCTGACCACGGACGGGCCGACCTTCTCGACCAGCTCGGTGAAGTCCGGCAGGCCCTTGACGATGACCGGCGCGGCCCCATTGGCCGGAGGCGGCGACGCGGGCGCCAACAAGGCCGCAGCGGGCTGCTGGGCTTGCGAGGCATGGGGGAACAGGCTGGAACTGAGCACCAGCCCGACGGCAGACACCACGGCACCCACCACCAGGGTGCGACGGATGACGGACGGCGTGGAAGTGGCAGTCACGGGAGACGACATGTGCATGAACCTCTTTGGCGAAGTGACAAGGTCAAAACGGGGATGTTGCAGCAAGTGCCATGAAAACACGACGACAGCATCGTCATATGTTTGTGCTTCTGGCGACCTAGCGACTTGGCGTGTGAGCCGCATCTTCGGGCGAGAGTTCAATCACCCAGGAACCTGCACGGGTAAAACTCGGTAAACACGCCAGGCCCATCGCCATCGCCACCTGAGACGACAACGCCGCGGCAGGCCAACAGCCCCACCGCGGCGGAGATGGGTGCCAGGCACCCGGATTTCAAGGGACGGCGCAGGAGGCCGGTCAGGGCGTGGTGTAACCCACTGTGCGAGACAAGCCGGGCTCGGCGAACGTCGCTGCGGGCGGGTCGATGACCATGGGGCGCTGCAGGCTGAGCAGGGGCTCGACGCGAGGGTCACGGATCAGGACGCCTTCGGTTTGATCGGTGCTGTCGAACGAGGCGCCCATGGACTGGGCGGCCTGCAAGCGGATG
>CAIQIL010000605.1 GCA_903871865.1 uncultured Burkholderiales bacterium | reverse complement strand
GGTCTGACTCGGACATATCAGCGGCGTCGGGGTGGAGGCTGTCCATGGCGTTGGTGTCCCTTGTTCGGGGTCAGGCCGAAATCTTGAAGCGGGCCACCGATTGCTGCAGCTCATCGGCGGTCTTGGCCAACTCGCGCACCAGTTGGGCGGTGGAGCGCGTGCCTTCGCCCGTCTGCTCGGTCACGGCAAAAATGTGCTGGATGTTCGACACCACCACGTTGGCCGATGCGGCCTCGCGCAGGGCCTGCGAGGAAATCTGCTCGATCAGCTCGGCCAGGCGGCGCGACACGCGGTCGATGTCGCCCAGCGCGGAACCGGCGGCGTCCGACAGGCGGGCCCCTTCGACCACACCCTGCGTGGAGCGCTCCATGGCGGCCACGGCGTCCTGGGTGTCGGTCTGGATGGTGCGCACCAGCGCGGCAATTTCGCTGGTCGCGTCGGCCGAGCGTTCGGCCAATCGCTGCACTTCCTCGGCCACCACCGAGAAACCGCGACCGGCTTCCCCTGCCGACGCGGCCTGGATGGCGGCGTTCAGGGCCAGCACGTTGGTCTGCTCGGTGATGTCAGAGATCAGTTCGGTGATTTCGCCGATTTCCTGCGACGACTCGCCCAGCCGCTTGATGCGCTTGGAGGTTTCCTGGATCTGCTCGCGGATGGTGTTCATGCCGCCGATGGCGTTCTGCACGGCGGCCAGGCCGGAGTCGGCCGCGGCCAGCGACTGGCGCGCCACGTCGGCCGTGTGCTGGGCTTGCGCCGACACCTCGTTGATTCGGCCCGCCATCTGCAGCACGGACTCGCCGGTTTCGCGGATCTCGCGCAGCTGCTCGTCGGAGGCGGCCAGCAGCTCGGTCGAGGTGGACTCCACCTGGCCGGTCGTGTCCGACACCCGCGACACCGCGCCCTGCACCTGGGCCACCAGGGTGCGCAGCTCTTCCACCGTGAAGTTCACCGAGTCGGCGATGGCGCCGGTGATGTCTTCCGTCACCGTGGCCTGTTGCGTCAGGTCACCTTCGGCCACCATCTGCAACTCGTTCATCAGCCGCAGAATGGCCGCCTGGGTCGCGTCGTTGACGCGCTTGGCCTCGCGCTCCTGGCGTTCGGCTTCCTGGCGTTGGGCTTCGGCCACCAGGGCGCGCTGGCGCTGGTCGGTCAGGAAGACGCGCAGCAGGCCATACGCGGCAGCCGCCGTCACCAGCAGGAAGACCAGGATCAGCGCCACGTTCAGGCCACCGATGCCGGCGCCTTCGGTCAGCTTGCGTTGCACGTCTTCCAGGCCCTTGCGCAGCGGCTCGGAGTCGTCGATCACGGCCACCTGTGCGTCGCGCGCGGCCACCAGGCCTTGCAGCGAACCCAGGATGAAGGTGGACTGCGTGCGGGTGCGCTCGAAAATCTTCAGCAGCGCGTCCAGCTGCTCGCGCACCACCGGGTCGCGGGAGGCCACGAGCTTGAGCTCCTGGTTGCCGTTGAGCAGGCCTTCGGCGATTTCCTTGAAGGCGTTGAGGTCCTTGCCCAGCAGGAACACGGCCTCGGTGGACACGCCTTCCACGGTCAGGAATTCGTTGGCCGATTTGCCGATGCGCTGGGTCAGCATGACCAGCTGGTTCAGCGACAAGGACTCGGCAGGGCTCACGCCGCCCTTCTCGATGCGGGCCGAGGCGATGCCTTCGGCCAGGTCCAGCAGCTCGGAGGACTGCCCGTTGACCTCGCGCAGCGCCGAGCTCACCTGGGTCAGCGTCTGCTTCTGCGAGAGCACGAAGTTGGCGTTCTTCTCGGCGCGGTCCACCAGCGGGATCAGGCCATTGAGCGCCTCTTGCGCCCCGCCCTGCACCTGGTTGAGGCCCATGCCGCTGTCTCCCTGGGCCAGGCCGCGCACGTTGCTGGCCAGCACCTTGGCGCTGTCCGACACCTCGGCGAAAGCCTGCGCGCGGCCGATCAAGGCCTGCGAGACCGACTTGGCCAGGCGTTGCGACTGCATCAGCGCCTGACCGGTGGCGCCGGTCTGCGCGGCGCGGCGGTCTGCGGAGTTCACCGACAGGAAGGCGCTGAGCATCAGGCCCAGCACGCCCACGGCCAGCGTGGCACCCAGCACGCGCTGCTGGCGGTCCAGGCGCAGGTGGCCGATCAGGGGCAGGCCGGAGCGGGCCTCGTTGGCGGGCAGGCCGTCGACATCGGGGTGCAGGCGGGTTTCGTTGTAGTCGTCGGGGAACTGCGAGGGCGCGGCTTCCGAGATGATCGAGTCCGAGGTGGTGGTCGCGCCGCCCTGGAGGGTTGAGGGCGAGGCCTGCGTGTCCACCATCTGCACACCCGCGGCGGTCACCATGCCTTCCGTGCTCAGGGCCTCAGGCTGGACCTCGTCACGGTCCTGTGATTTGCCCAGTTCCTTGAAACGGCTCAGGAAACTCATGCTCGCTCTCCAATGACTTCAGAATGATTCGGTGTGCAGGCCACGGGGCTCGATGCGCATCAATGCGCGTCAATGCGCGCGAAGGCTTCGTCGGCGGCCAGTGCCGCCAAGTCCAGCTCGTACCAGATGCGGCCCTGGGCATCGGCCATCTGCTGGCCAATGAAATGGGGTTTGCCGGCCTCTTCGGCGGCGGGCGCGGGCTGCAACGCGCTGGCATTGCGCAGGCCCAGCAGGCGGTCGATCAGCAAGGCCGCGTTGACCTGCAGCTTGCCGTTGAACGCCACCAGGCGGGCGCCTTCGCGGACCTCGCGGGTGTCGCGGGCGGGGGCGGCCAGCTGGGCGCGCGGTGTGCTGCGGGAGGGGTCGCGCGGCAAGCCAACGAAGCCCGCCAGGTCGATCACGCCATGCAGCTGGCCGCGCAGGTTGGCCACGCCCAGGAACCAGGGCTGGCTGTGCGGCACAGCGTGCACGGCCGACAGCGGGAAGATTTCACCGGCCTGGTCCAGCGGCAGCAAGAAGCCGTGGCCGGCCATCTCCACGGCCAGCCAGTTGCGGGTCGGGGCTTGTTCGCGCACCGTCTGCAGGCGCTGGGCCAGCCGTTGCTGCAGCTCCCTCAGGGCGTCCTTGTTGGCCATCTGCGTGCCCCCGGATCAGCCGAAGGCCTTGATCTTGGACAGCAGCTCTTCGGGGTTGACGGGCTTGACGACGTAGTCGCGTGCGCCCTGGCGCATGCCCCAGACCCGGTCGGTTTCCTGGTTCTTGCTGGAGCAGATGATCACCGGCACGCTGGCGAACAGCGGGTCGCGGGTGATGGCACGGGTCAGCTGGAAGCCGTTCTGGCCGGGCATCACCACGTCCATGATGATGAGGTCGGGCTTCTCCTCTGCCAGACGGCGCTGCGCCTCTTCGCCGTTTTCGGCGGTGCGCACTTTGTAGCCGCGCTTGGTCAGCAACTCCGACAGCACATGCAGTTCGGTCTTGGAGTCGTCAACGAGCAGAATCTTCTGGATTGGCATAGGAACCTCATGAAACGCCGCCCTGCGTCATCCCCGGGCTCCGCCTGCGGCGTGGAACTCACATTCTGGCGGCAATGGGTGACACCCACGGACACCGTTGAACCCAGGTCATCCCTGATTCTGAGCGGTGCATTGGGCGACAGCCTGCAGCAACTGGTCTTTGGTGAAGGGCTTGGTCAGGTAGTCCTGCGAGCCCACCATGCGGCCTCGGGCCTTGTCGAACAGGCCATCTTTGGACGACAGCATGATCACCGGCGTGCGGGCGAAACGCGGGTTGCGTTTGATGATGGCGCAGGTCTGGTAGCCGTCCAGGCGGGGCATCAAGATGTCACAAAAAATAACATCTGGGGCGTGATCGTTGACCTTTGACAACGCATCGAAGCCGTCTTCGGCCAGCACCACCTCGTATCCGCCCTGTTTGAGGAAGATTTCGGCGCTGCGCCGGATGGTGTTGCTGTCGTCGATGACGAGGACTTTGGTGGTTGCGGGCTCTTGCGGCTTGTCGAAATCAGACACGGACACCTTCCTCCATCCCTTGAGGGGAGCGCGCAGCGGCCATCAGACCGGCACCATCTCGAAATCGTCCTTGCGCGCGCCGCATTCGGGACACACCCAGTTCATGGGAACGTCGGCCCAACGCGTGCCGGGGGCGATGCCTTCTTCGGGCAGGCCCGCAGCTTCGTCGTAAATCCAGCCACAGATCAGGCACATCCAGGTTGAGAAGTCGCTCACGTCGCTTGGGTTCACTTGAATACAATGAACCCATTGTAGCCACGGGCCTGCGGCGCGATTCCTGGGAATTCCGCAGGAAGCCGCGTCCATCTCGGGCACTGGCTCACGCTTCTTACATTGCTTACCTCACGCATGAACGCCCCCCAGACCGGCCCCCAGAACGTCTCTGACGAGACCCTCGACCCCGCAGACCAGGACGCGGGCGCCCCGGCCTGTGTCTTGAGCTTCAACGCCAACGACCCCAGCGGGGCCTCCGGCATCGCCGCCGACATCGCCACCATCGCGGCCATGGGCGCGCACGCCCTGCCCGTGATCACCAGCCTGCTGATCCGCGACACCGCCGAGGTGTTCGAGTCGGTCGAGATCGACGCCGACGCCATCGCCGAGCAGGCGCGCTCCATCCTCGAAGATGCCACCATCGCGTCGTGGAAGGTCGGCTTCCTGGGCAGCGCCGAGGGCGTGAGCGTGGTCGCCGAGATCATCTCGGACTACCCCGACGTGCCGCTGGTGTCCTACCTGCCCAACCTGTCGTGGATGGAAGAGGACGCGCAAAGCGCCTACCTGGAGGCCTTCCGCGAGCTGATCGTGCCGTCCAGCCACGTGCTGGTGGGCAACCACACCACGCTGGCCGATTTCCTGCTGCCCGATTGGGAGTCCGAGCGCCCGCCTTCGGCGCGCGAGCTGGCCGTGGCCGCCGCCGAACTGGGCGCGGGCTATGTGCTGGTGACGGGCGTGCAGTTGCCCGACCAGTTCATCGACAACGTGCTGGCGACGGCGCAAGGCGCGGTGGCCGGTGAGCGCTTCGAGCGTTTCGAGGCCAGCTTCGTCGGCGCGGGCGACACGCTGTCGGCGGCCCTGGCGGCCATCATTTCCAGTGGCACCGAGCTGGACGTGGCGGTCTCCGAAGCCCTGAGCTTCCTGGACCAGTCGCTGGACGCGGGCTTCCGCCCCGGCATGGGCGGCGTGGTGCCCGACCGCTTCTTCTGGGCCCTGCCCCCTGGCGAGCCGCCTGCCGAAGGCGAAGAAGCCACCGAGCCCGGCCACCCCGCGCTGGACGATTCCGTTCCCCCCCCGAGTTCCCGCAATGTCCACTGACACCTCGCGCAACGCCGCCCTGTTCGAACGCGCCCAGCGCGTCATCCCGGGCGGTGTGAACTCGCCCGTGCGCGCCTTCAAGGCCGTGGGCGGCACACCCCGCTTCGTCCAGCGCGCCCAAGGCCCCTACTTCTGGGACGCCGAAGGCACGCGCTACACCGACTACATCGGCTCCTGGGGCCCGATGATCCTGGGCCACGGCCACCCCGAGGTGCTGGCAGCGGTGCAGAAGGCCGCACTCGATGGCTTCAGTTTCGGCGCCCCGACCGAGCGCGAGGTCGAGCTGGCCGAGGAAATCCTCAAGCTCGTGCCGAGTGCCGAGCAGGTGCGCCTGGTCAGCTCCGGCACCGAAGCTGGCATGAGCGCCATCCGCCTGGCGCGCGGCTTCACCGGCCGCAACAAAATCATCAAGTTCGAAGGCTGCTACCACGGCCACGCCGACGCCCTGCTGGTCAAGGCCGGCTCGGGTCTGGCCACCTTCGGCCACCCGACCAGCGCGGGCGTGCCCGCCGAGGTGGTGCAGCACACGCTCGTGCTGGAGTACAACAACATCGCGCAAATCGAAGAAGCGTTTGCCAGCCAGGGCAGCGAGATCGCCTGCGTGATGATCGAGCCCATCGCCGGCAACATGAACTTCGTGCGCGCCAGCGTGCCCTTCATGCAGCGCCTGCGCGAGCTGTGCACGCAGCACGGCGCCATGCTGGTGTTCGACGAGGTCATGAGCGGCTTCCGCGTGGCCCTGGGCAGCGCACAGAGCATTTATGCAAAGGCCATTCCCGGCTTCGCGCCCGACCTCAGCGTGTTCGGCAAGGTCATTGGCGGCGGCATGCCGCTGGCGGCCTTCGCAGCCTCGCGCGAGGTGATGTCCAAACTGGCGCCGCTGGGCCCGGTCTACCAGGCCGGCACACTGTCGGGCAACCCGGTGGCCACGGCCTGTGGACTGACCACGCTGAAAATCATCCAGCGCCCTGGCTTCTT
>CAIQIL010000604.1 GCA_903871865.1 uncultured Burkholderiales bacterium | reverse complement strand
GCTTGACCTGCGACAGCAGGCTGGGCGTGTAGGCCGCCACCACCGCGCCCATCAGCACGATCAGCCAGCTCAGGTAGATCCAGATCAGCAGGATGGGCACTGCCGCGAAAGCACCGAAGATGGTGGCGTAGGCCGGCACCTTGCCCAGGTAGAAGGCCAGGCCTTTCTGGGCGATTTCCAGCCCCAGGGACGCGAACAGCGCGCCACCCCAGGCGTGCTCGCGGCGCACGAAGGTGTTGGGCACGTAGCGGTACAGGGCCATGAACCCGGCGGTCTGCAGGCCGAAGGTCAACAGCCCCAGCAAGAGGCCAACGCCCCCTGGCAGTTCGTCCACCAAGCCACCCGAGGCCGACAGCACGTACGAGGTGACCGACAGGCTCACGCCCAGCAACAGCGGCCCCAAGGTGAGCGCGGCCCAATAGACCAGCACACGGTGGGCGATGGGCCGCACGGTGCGCACCCGCCAGATGCCATTGAGCGTGTGGTCGATGGTCAGCATCAAGGCCATGGCCGACACGCCCAGGCCCACCAGGCCCAGCGCGCCCAACTGGCTGGCCTTGGCCGCGAATTTGGTCAGCGACAGCAGCACCGGCTTGGCGATCATCTCGGGCACCATGCCCTGCAGCACTTGCTGCTCCAGCACCTTGCGGAAGCGCCCGAACACGGGGAAGGCGCTGAACAAGGCCAGCATCACGGTGAACAAGGGCACCACGGCGATGGTGGTGGTGAAGGTCAGGCTGCCCGCCGTCAGGCCGAGGCGGTCTTCGCGGAAGCGCTGGCGCAGGGTGTCGTAGGTCTGGCGCCAGGGCCAGGTGCGCAAGGTGTCGGCGAGCTGCTGGGCGCGCTGTCGGGTCTGGGCCCAAAGTGTCCGGGGAGGCGTCATGCTGGCTATGATGCCAGTGGTGCGTGTGCCCACGCGCTGCAGTTCCTCCCTCTTGCCACCCCCACCATGCCCCTGGTTCCCATCGACGCCCCCATCCACGACCCCATCCTGGGTGCGCATCCGCCTGCCCGCCTGGCCCTCATCGGCCGGCTGCGTGCGCTCAACGTGGCCCTGGTGGTCGGCCTGATCGCGCTGGGGGTGCTCTGGGAGCTGTGGCTGGCACCGCTGCCCGGTGGGCGCGGCACCCTGGCCATCAAGGTGCTGCCGCTGGCATTCGCCGTCACGGGCATGCTCAAGCATCGCCTCTACACCTACCGCTGGATGTCGCTGCTGGTGTGGCTGTACTTCACCGAAGGCGTCGTGCGCGTGACCGGCGACGTGGGCGTCTCCCAGTGGCTGGCGGGCATCGAAGTGGCCCTGAGCATGGCGCAGTTCGTGGCCGGGGCGGTCTATGTGCGCCTGCGCCTGAAGGTGCTGCCGCCCAAGGCCAAAGCCAAGGGCAAGGGCAACAACACGGATCAAGCCGCCGCGTGAGCCAGGCGGCACTGCAGCAAGAGCAGGGACTGGGATGAGCACGCACACACCCGCGCAACAGCTGCTCCTGGTCGCCTTGAGGCAGGCCCTGGGCGATGCCGCCGTGCGCTGCCCTTGCGCCGACGAACCCCTGCTCGCCCACCTCCAGGACTGGCGCCAGCGCTACCGCGGCGCAGCGCTGGCCGTGGTGTCGCCCGCCAACACCGAGGAGGTCGCTGCCGTGGTGCGCTTGTGTGCGGCGCATGGCACGGGCATCGTCCCGCAGGGCGGCAACACCAGCCTGGTGGGCGGTGCCGTGCCTGACGAGAGCGGCCAGCAAATCGTGCTCAGCCTGAAGCGCCTGAACCGCGTGCTGGACATCGACCCGCTCAACCTGTCGATGACGGTGCAGGCCGGCTGTGTGCTGGCGCAGGTGCAGGACGCGGCCGCTGCCGCAGGCTTGCTCTTCCCGCTCAGCCTGGCCTCGGAAGGCAGCTGCACCATCGGCGGCGTGCTGGCCACCAACGCCGGTGGCACGCAGGTGCTGCGCTATGGCATGGCGCGCGAGCTGTGCCTGGGCCTGGAGGTGGTGACGGCGCAAGGCGAGGTCTGGCGCAGCCTCAAAGGCCTGCGCAAGGACAACAGCGGCTACGACCTGCGCGACCTCGTCATCGGCAGCGAAGGCACGCTGGGCATCGTGACGGCGGCCAGCCTCAAGCTCTACCCCCAGCCTGCCAGCCGCCTGGCGGCCTTGCTGCGCTGCCCGGACATCGACGCGGCCACCGCCCTGCTGCAGCTGGCGCGCCAGCACCTGGACGCCGAACTCACCGGCCTCGAGGCCATGGCAGCGTACCCGGTCGCCCTGACCCACCAGCACCTGCCCCAGCTGGCTGCGGTGGCACAGGCACTGATGCCCGCGGCGCCTGACGGCACCGGCAGCACAGACAAGACCGACAGCACCTCGACCGCCAACACGGGCACCACCGCCTCGCCTGTCCAGCTGGCCGATGCCCCCTGGTTGGTGCTGCTGGACACCGCCAGCCCACGCTCTGAGGCGGCCCTGCGCGCCTCACTGGAAGCGCTGCTGGCCGAGGCCCTCGCACAAGGCCTGATCGACGAAGCGCTGGTCTCGCACACCGAGGCCCAGTACCGCGCCATGTGGGCATTGCGCGAGGCCATCCCCATGGCCGAAAAACTCGCTGGGCAGATGGTCAAGCACGACATCGGCGTGCCTTCCTCCCGCATCCCTGCCTTCTTGCGTGCCACCGTGCCAGCGCTGCAGCAGGCCTTCCCGGGCTGCCAAGTCGTGTGTTTCGGCCACCTGGGCGATGGCAACCTGCACTTCAACGTGCAAGGCCCGCAGGACATGCCCACGCCCACTTTCCTGGCAAGGCACGAACAGGCCGTGAACGACATCGTCTACGCGCATGTGGAGGCACTTGGCGGCACGATTTCGGCAGAACACGGCATCGGCCGGCTCAAGCGCGAGGCGCTGGCCGCTCACCAAAGCCCCGTGGCCACGCAGTGGATGCGCGCCATCAAGGCGGCGCTGGACCCGGCCGGCACGCTGAACCCGCAACGCTTGGTGCCCTGAACCAGGGCTTCATTGCAAGGGGCCGTCCAACCCTTTGGGCACCGCCAAGGCCAGCGTGTCGATGCCTTCTTCGCGCAATTCGGCGCGCTCCTCTGCCGTGGCTTGTCCACGGATCGCACGTTCGGGCGCATCGCCATGGTGGATGCGCCGCGCTTCATCGGCGAAATGCTCACCCACGTTCTCGGTCTGCTGGATGACCTGGCGCACCACCTGCAGGTAGGCCGCTTGCAGCGCCTGGGCCGCCTCGGCCAGGGGCCCGGTGGCGTCTGCAGACAGGTCGCTGCCCGCTGACGGCGCAGGGCGGTCGGCACCTTGATGCGTTTGTTCCGCTTGGCTTGGATGGCGCTGGGGGCGCTGGGGGCGCCGCTGAGCCTCAGGCGCGGTCGATCCGACAGACTCCTTCAGGCCGGACACATTGAGCCTCGTCGCCGAGGGCCGGCGCAGCACCGCGTGGCTGCCGCACACCGGGCAGCCCACCAAACCGGCTTGCTGCTGGCGCGAAAGTTCATCGCCAGACGCGAACCAGCCTTCGAAGGCATGGCCCTGATCGCAATGGAGGTCCACCACCAGCATCGACGCTCAGCCTGAGGCGGTCAAACCGACTGCCAATCGAGCGGCCAGACGCCCGCTCGCCACTGGCGCAGCCACATCATGCCGACGATGGTTTTGGCGTCGGTCAGCAAGCCGTCGCGCATCCAGTCCTCCAGCTCCTGCTGGGTCGCGGTGAAGACATCGAGGAATTCGCCATCGTCCAGGTGGCGCTCGCCCAGGGTGAGCTCGTCGGCGAACCAGACTTCGATGCGCTCGGTGGCGTAGCCGATCACGGGGTGCATCAAGCCTGCGCGCGCCCAGCGCCGGGCCACGTAGCCCGTTTCTTCGCGCAACTCGCGCTGCGCACAGGCCAGTGCGCCCTCACCCGGGTCGAATTTGCCCGCGGGGAACTCGATCATGGTCATGCCCACCGGGTAGCGGAATTGGCGCTCCATCACCAGGCGGCCATCCGGCAACAGCGGCACCACCATCACGGCGCCGGGGTGCACCACGTACTCGCGCGAGGCCTCCCGGCCATCGGGCAAGCGCACGCGGTCGTGCTTGGCGTGCAGAAAATGGCCTTGGTACACCGTCTCGGACGAGATCAGTGTTTCGCTCAGGCCATCACCGCTGCCATCTTTCCGCTGGACAAGCAGCGCATCAGCGCCCGGGACGGGGGCGGTGTTGAGGCCTGGCTGGGTGGGCGTGTCGGACATGGGCAAACCTGACGTTCAGCGCAGGCTCAATGCCGGCGCAGGTAGCGCCACACGAAGCCCGGGAACGCCAGCGTGAGGAAGACGCACAACCACACGGCCACGAATTCCCAGCGCAAGGGGCTGGTCTGTCCCAGGCTGCCCTCGATGGCGCGACCGAGCAGGGCCACCAGCACCGCCATGACGAGCAGTTCGAGCAGGCGCCACGCCGTCGGCTTGGGCGCTCGGCGCGGGCCGAACACGAACAAGCGTTCGTTCACAAAAGGCAAATTGGCCGCGACAAGCGCGGCCAGGAGCACGGTGGTGACAGCCCAGCCGGGCACCAGGCCCGTCATGCCGGGCCACCGCCCCAAGCGTCACCCATGCGAATGCGGCTTGTCAGCACAGGTTCTCAACCCGCCAAAGACTGGGTGATGGCCTTGGCGCACAGGCTCATCAGGCCGCTGGGCAGGATGCCGAGCGCCAGAACGGCCAGTGCGTTGACCGACAGCAGCAGGCGTGCGCCGCTGGCATCGACCGCAGGCGCACCTTGCGCAGGCTCGTCAAAGTACATGACCTTGACCACGCGCAGGTAGTAGAAAGCACCCACCAGCGACAGCAGCACCGCCAGGATGGAGATCTGCAGCAGCAGCCCAGAATTGGTGGTGATCAGGGCTTGCAGCACGGCCAGCTTAGCGTAGAAGCCCACCGTCGGCGGGATGCCGGCCAGCGAGAACATGAACACCGCCATGACACCGGCCAGCATCGGGTTGCGCTTGGCCAGACCCGACAGGTCGGAGATCTGCTCCGACTCGAAACCCGGGCGCGACAGCACCATGATCAGACCGAAGGTGCCTAGCGTCGTCAGCACATAGGTCAGCACATAGAACAGCGCCGAGCCGTAGCCGTTGCCAGCCGAGACGGTGTTGCCAGCCACCACCGAAGGCACGAAGCCCAGCAGCATGAAGCCCAGTTGCGCGATGCCCGAGTAGGCCAGCATGCGCTTGAGGTTGGTCTGCGCGATGGCGGCCAGGTTGCCGATCGTCATCGAGGCCACGGCCAGGATCATCAGCATCTGCTGCCAGTCGGTCGCCAGGTTGATCAGGCCCTCCACCAGCAGGCGGATGGTGATGGCGAAGGCGGCCAGCTTGGGCGCACCCGCCACCAGCAGCGTCACGGCCGTGGGCGCACCTTGGTACACGTCAGGCACCCACATGTGGAAAGGCACCACACCCAGCTTGAAGGCCAGGCCGGAGACGATGAACACCAGGCCGAACGCCAGCACCTGCTTGTTGATCTGGCCGGTCAGCGTGGCCTTGTAGACCTCACCGATGTCGAGCGAACCCGTGGCGCCGTACATCATCGACAGACCGTACAGCAGGAAGCCCGATGCCAGCGCGCCCAGCACGAAGTACTTCATCGCAGCTTCTGTGGACTGCGCATGGTCGCGGCGCAGCGCCACCAAGGCGTACAGCGACAGCGACATCAACTCCAGGCCCAGGTAGATGCTCAGGAAGTTGTTGCCGATGATCATGATCGAGATGCCCAGCAAGGAGAACAT
>CAIQIL010000603.1 GCA_903871865.1 uncultured Burkholderiales bacterium | reverse complement strand
TGTCTTACTTGCGGTCGCGGTCGGACGACCCGGGCCTGACCACCGAGCTGGCCTTGGTCACCACCGCCCTCATCGGCATGCTGGCCGTGCCTCAACCCGAGTTGGCCGCCGCAGCGGCGGTGCTGCTGGCCAGTTTGCTGGCGGCCCGCGAGCGATTGCACCACTTTGCCACCCACTGGTTGAGCGAGGACGAGTTGCACGACGGGCTGCTGCTGGCGGCGCTGGCCCTGGTGCTGATGCCCTTGTTGCCTGCGCAGCCCATCGGATGGTTGGGGCACCTGTCGCCGCAGCGGGTGCTGATGCTGGTCGTCGTCATCCTGGCCATGCAGGCGGCGGGCCATGTCGCGCAACGCCTGCTGGGTGCGCGGGCCGGATTGGCCCTGTCGGGCTTGCTGGGCGGTTTCGTGTCGAGCACGGCGACCATCAGCGCGATGGGCAGCATGGTGCGCACGGGACAAGCCCCTTTGCGCCTGGCCTGGTGTGCCGCGGTGCTCTCCATGGCCGCGACCTGGGTGCAGATGCTGTTGATGGCGTCCGTCGTGGCGCCCGCGGCGATGCTCACCATCGCGCCGCTGGTGGCGGTGGGTGTGAGCGTGCCCCTGCTGCTGGGCGCGGCCTTGTGGCGCGGCGCGCTCGTGTCGGGGCCGGCGTCGGTGGGGGCGCAAGGCGCATCCGCTGGCGTGCCAAGTTCTGATGCGCCGGCCTCGGGTGGGGTGTTGAAGCTGCGCGAAGCCTTGCTGGTGGCGGGCTTGCTGCTGGGAGGGGCGGTTTTGCTGGGCTGGGCGCAGCACCGCGGCGTGAGCGGCCTCTTGCTGGGCACGGCGGTCGCCGCGCTGGCCGATGCGCATGCGCCCATGGTCAGCCTCTTGTCCATGCACGGTGCCGGGGCCTTGCCCGTGTCTCACCTGATGCTGGGCCTGATGGTGGCCCTGAGCGTCAATGGCGTGACCCGCTCCGCCGCAGGCTGGCTCGCTGGTGGGCGTGCGTTTGGCCTGCGCGTGGCCGGCGCCCTTTCGCTCGACATCGGCCTGGCCTGGGCCTTCGTGGCGGCGCAGTTCGTGTGAGCCTCGGTCAGCGGGGCGGTCAGCGCGGTTTTTTGACCGCGGTCTTGCCCGCAGGCTTGCGGGCGCCGGTGGCACGCGGCGGCAAGCCGGTGTGCTGCGTCAGGATTTGCCCGCGCACAGGCTGACGCGGCTTGCCTGAGAGCTTGGGCAGGTCGCGCGGGTCGCGTTCGGTGTCGGGCGCGGTGGCACCTCGGCGGGCCGATGCCTTGCGCGGGTCGGGCGTGGCGGCGCTCACCGACCCATCGTTGCGCTGCACGCGGCCCACGGTCACCACCGAGGTCTTGGTGCCGGCCTGGGTCGAGTTCTTGCGGCGCGCACTTTCGTAGGTGCCGTCGGTGACGGGCTGGTAGGTCGGGATCAGGTGGTTGGGGCCATTGCCGATCAGGTCGCGGCGGCCCATGGCCATCAGCGCCTCGCGCAGCAGGGGCCAGTTGTTGGGGTCGTGGTAACGCAGGAAGGCCTTGTGCAGGCGGCGGCGCTTCTCGCCCTTGACGATGTCCACGCGCTCGCCTTTGCGGGCGTCCCGGCTGATGCCCTTGAGCGTGTTCATGCCCGAGTGGTACATGGCCGTGGCCGTGGCCATGGGGCTGGGGTAGAAGGTCTGCACCTGGTCGGCCTTGAAGCCGTTGCGCTTGAGCCAGATCGCCAAGTTCATCATGTCTTCGTCGGTCGTGCCCGGGTGGGCCGCGATGAAGTAGGGGATGAGGTACTGCTTCTTGCCGGCCTCGGCGCTGTACTTTTCGAACAGCTCCTTGAAGCGGTCGTAAGCGCCCATGCCGGGCTTCATCATCTTCGACAGCGGGCCTTGTTCGGTGTGCTCGGGAGCGATCTTCAAATAGCCGCCCACGTGGTGGGTCACCAGCTCCTTGATGTACTCGGGCGAGCGCACGGCCAGGTCATAGCGCAGGCCCGAGCCGATCAAAATCTTCTTGATGCCGGGCAGGGCACGCGCGCGGCGGTACATGCGCACCAGCGGGCCGTGGTCGGTGTTGAGGTTGGGGCAGATGTCCGGGTACACGCAGGAGGGCTTGCGACAGGCCGCCTCGATGACGGGCGACTTGCAGCCGATGCGGTACATGTTGGCCGTGGGGCCGCCCAGGTCGCTGATGACGCCGGTGAAGCCCTTGACCTTGTCGCGGATGGTCTCGATCTCGCGCAGCACCGAGGCCTCGGAGCGGCTCTGGATGATGCGGCCTTCGTGCTCGGTGATGGAGCAGAAGGTGCAGCCGCCGAAGCAGCCACGCATGATGTTGATGCTGAAGCGGATCATGTCCCACGCGGGGATGACCGCGTCGCCGTAGCTCGGGTGCGGGGCGCGTGCGTAGGGCAGGTCGAAGACCAGGTCCATCTCGGGCGTGGTCAGCGGGATGGGAGGCGGGTTGATCCAGACGTCGCGTGCGCCGGGGCCTTCGCCGTGGCGCTGCACGAGCGCGCGGGCGTTGCCCGGGTTGGTTTCGAGGTGCAGCACGCGGTT
>CAIQIL010000602.1 GCA_903871865.1 uncultured Burkholderiales bacterium | reverse complement strand
GCCATCGCACCAGTAGATGTCCTTGGGCTGCAGCAGTGCGGCCATTTCGGCCACCCAGGCGATCAACCGGGTGTTCTTGACGTAAGCAGGTGCGTTCACCTGGACAGCAGTCGTTGACATGTGAGGGCTCCAGAAAATGAAAAAACAGGGTCTCGACAACGCTGTGCCTTGGGCCCGGACCAGGCCTCCGGCTTGGAAACCAAGCCTCACACAACGCTCTCGACACCCCGTCGGCAGCTTCGGCGGGAACTGCGTAGTTTAATCCAGCCGACCCAAGTTCGCCTGCCCCCTCGTCCGCGGGGCAACCCAGGGGTGCGGTGCGACAGAGTGAGCACAGTGTCACGAACGCCCGTGCTTTTCAGATCCTGATACAACTGCGGGTCAGCCACAGGGGGCCCGCGTGGGCCTCGGCGGCACACTGTGATCCTCCGTCCGCCGCCATTTCTGCCGCCATGTCCGGCCTCTGACATCCCCGCCCATGCCTTTGCCTCCACGCCACTCCCAGACACCGCTGGCGAGCCCATCGGCGCACCAGCCCGGTCGCCGCCACGCCTTGCGCCTGTGCGGGTCGGCTTGGGTGCTGGCAGGCATGGCCGCGGGCGCCGCGACGCTCCTGGGCGATGCCGCCTGGGCGAACCCGCGGGTGGCGCCTCGGGCCGACAGCCCCGAGGTGGGCGTGGACCCGGCCCTGCTGGCCTCGGGGTTGACCGCCCGCTGGGGCCAGGCCATGCGCCGCGACCTCGGTTGGGCGGCCCGCTGGACGCCCCTGCCCTCGGGCGCCCTGCTGCGCGCGCTGGCCCAGGGCGACATCGACATGGGCGTCTTCCTGAGCCACCCGCAGGCAGAGCGGCTGTCGCAAGAGGGGCTCATCCACGACAGACACGTGCTGGCGCGCACCGATGTGCTGCTGCTGGGCCCCACCCAGGACGACGCCGGCATCCGCAGCGAAACCGCCCCAGCAGGCGCGCTGCGCCAGGTGCTGGCCGCCCATGCCGCGGGCGCGGCGTCGTGGCGAGCCCCCGCGCCTGACACCGCCCTGGCCGCCTGGCTGGCCGGCATGGGCGTGCAGGCCCCGCCCCAAGCCAACGGTGCCAAGGCCCGGCCCGCGGGCGAGGTGCCCTACCGCCTGAGCACCCGGGCCGAATGGCTGGCCGAGCAGGCCCAGCGCGGGCGGCAGGTGGCGAACACGCGCATCTGGCTGCAAGGCAGCGCAGCCGGCGCCCCCGACATGCGCCTGGCCTGCGAGGTGGCGCGCCCGTTCCGAACCCGCCACCCAGGTGCGCGCATGCTGTCGCAATGGCTGCAAGGCCCCTTGGGCCAGCAGGCCGTGCGCGCCTCGGCACCCGCCTGGCAGGCCCCGCAAGGCTGAGGCGCCGATGTCGGACCTGGAAACACAGGCTGTGTGGCTGAGCCTGCAGCTGGCGGTGGTGACGGTGCTGCTGGCCACACCGCTGGCCGTGGCGCTGGCCACCCTCATGGCGCGCACCCAGTGGCGCGGCAAAGTCGTGCTGGACACGCTCATCCTCCTGCCCATGGGGTTGCCCCCGGCCTTCATCGGCGTGGGCTTGCTGCTCGGCCTGGGCCATGGCGGTGCGCTGGGCGACTGGCTCTACGAGGCCCTGGGCTGGCGCCTGAGCTTCTTCCCCGTGGGCGTGGTGCTGGCCGTCCTGGCGATGACGCTGCCCTGGATGGTGCGGCTGCTGCGCCCCGCCTTCGAAGCCACCGACCCGATGCTGCTGGCCGTGGCCCGCTCGCTGGGCGCGTCGCGGTGGCGCGCCTGGTGGACGCTGACCTTGCCCATGGCCGCACCGGCCGTGGCCTCGGCCGCCGCGCTGGGCCTGGCCGCCGCCTGGGGCGAGGCCGCGGCCACCCTCCTGCTCGCCGCGCTGCTTCAGGCCCAGGGACTGGGCGGCCCCGAGGCGCCGCTGGACCTGGTGCAAGCCCTCGCGGCGGACCTGGCGCGCAGCCTGGCGCACCCCGACGAGGTGAGCGCAACCCAGATGTCGGCGTGGAACCTGGCCGCCGTTGCCTGGGCCGTGGC
>CAIQIL010000601.1 GCA_903871865.1 uncultured Burkholderiales bacterium | reverse complement strand
CAGCACGACAGCCTGACCGGCTTGCTCAACCGCCGCGCCATCGCGCAATGCCTGGCCCGCGAGGCACACCGACTGCAGCGCTTCAATGAGCCGTTTTCGGTGCTGCTGGTGGACATCGACCACTTCAAGCGCATCAACGACCTGCTCGGCCATGCGGCCGGCGACGAGGTCTTGCGCCAGGTGGCCCAGACGCTGATGGAACAAGGCCGCGAGGTGGACCGCGTGGCCCGTTACGGCGGCGAGGAATTCTGCGTGCTGCTGCCTCACACCGAGCACGAGGGCGCCCTGCAAGCCGCCGAACGCCTGCGCGCCGCCGTGCACGCGCGCGAGATCACCTGGCACGACGAAACCCTGGGCGTGACCATCAGCACCGGCGTGGCCTGTGCGACGGACCCCACCGAGCCCATGGACGCGCTGCTGCGGCGCGCCGACGAGGCCCTCTACCGCGCCAAGGCCCAGGGCCGCAACCGCGTGGAGGTGGCGACGCCCTTGGCGGCTTGACCGCCTGCCAGCACCGTCCGCGCCTGCCTTCAGCGGTTGTGGCGGGCCATGTACACCAGCTTTTCGAACAGGCTGAGGTCCTGCTCGTTCTTGAGCAGCGCACCCACCAACGGCGGCACGCTGACCTTCTCGTCCTTGCTCTGCAGCGCCTCGGCCGGGATGTCCTCGGCCACCAGCAGCTTGAGCCAGTCGATCAGCTCCGAGGTGCTCGGCTTTTTCTTCAGGCCCGGCAGGTTGCGCACCTCGTAGAAGTGGCGCATGGCCGCCGACAGCAAATCCTGCT
Organism: uncultured Burkholderiales bacterium; assembly: GCA_903871865.1. Taxonomy (GTDB): domain Bacteria; phylum Pseudomonadota; class Gammaproteobacteria; order Burkholderiales; family Burkholderiaceae_C; genus Aquabacterium. Next base: position 939 of record CAIQIL010000601.1, on the reverse strand, counting down.
TGATGTGCGGGAAGTGCACATCGACGATCTGCTTCATCGTCGTGGCATCGGGGAAACGGATGTAGTGGAAGAAGCAGCGGCGCAGGAAGGCGTCCGGCAGGTCTTTTTCGTTGTTCGAGGTGATGATGACCAGCGGCCGGTGGCGGGCCTTGACCAGCTGGCGCGTCTCATACACATAGAACTCCATGCGGTCGATTTCGCGCAGGAGGTCGTTGGGGAATTCGATGTCGGCCTTGTCGATTTCGTCGATCAGCAGGGCCACCGGCTGGTCGGCATCGAAAGCCTGCCACAGCACACCCTTGACGATGTAGTTGTGGATGTCCTTGACCTTTTCCTCGCCGAGTTGGCTGTCGCGCAGGCGGCTGACGGCGTCATATTCGTACAGGCCCTGTTGCGCTTTCGTGGTCGATTTGATGTGCCATTGCAACAGCGGCATGCCGAGCGCCATCGAGACCTGCTCGGCCAGCATGGTCTTGCCCGTGCCGGGCTCGCCCTTGACCAACAGCGGGCGCTGGAGTTTCAGCGCGGCATTGACAGCGAGTTTCAGGTCGTCGGTGGCGACGTATTCGTCGGTTCCTTGGAATTTCATGCGCAGACTCAACCGGGTTGTTACTGTGTTCGAGTATAGGGCGAGCCCCAATAATGCCCCGAACCCTGTGTTTTTCCCTGCCGGACATCCCTTCCTGACCGACGACCCATGAAAACACCCTCGATGCGCTTCACCTCCCTGGCCATCATCGCCCTGGCCGCTGGCCTGAGCTCGGCCGCCCAGGCCCAGACCGCGGAGGGCACGGCCGACGCGACCGCCGCCCGCCAGAAAGTCGCCATGTGCATTGGCTGCCATGGCATCACGGGCTACCAGGCCAGTTTCCCCGAGGTGCACAAAGTGCCCAAGATTTCGGGGCAGAACGCGAAATACATCGCCGCGGCGCTCACCGT
>CAIQIL010000600.1 GCA_903871865.1 uncultured Burkholderiales bacterium | reverse complement strand
GTGGCTGATGCTGCAGCAAGACCACGCTGAAGATTTCGTCATCGCCACCGGCGTGCAGTACAGCGTGCGCCAGTTCGTGGAGTTCGCAGCCAAAGAGCTGGGCGTGACGGTGACCTTCGAAGGCGAAGGCGAGGCCGAAGTGGGCCGCGTCACGAAGATCGAGCCGGTGGTCAATGGCAAGGGCGAAGCCGAAGTTCTGGCCAAGTGCCAGGTGGGCGACGTGATCGTCAAGGTGGACCCGCGCTACTACCGCCCCACCGAGGTCGAGACCTTGCTGGGCGACCCGAGCAAGGCCAAGGCCAAGCTGGGCTGGACGCCCAAGACGACACTGGCTGAGCTGGTCAAGGAGATGGTCATCAGCGACTACACCTCGGCCAAGCGCGACAACCTGGTCAAGCAAGCAGGGTTCCAGGCGTATGACTACCACGAGTGATGTGAGCGCCACGCCTGTCGGCGTGCCCGCCACCCAGCCTGCCCCGCAGTTGCTGCCCCTGGCCAGCAACGTGGTGGTGCTGATGCTGGGCCTGTTCGGCATGTTCGCGCTGACGCTCTACGACCTGTTCTTCAGCGTCGATGCCGGCCTGTGGAACAAGGACGAGCACAGCCACGGCCCCATCATGCTGGGCCTGGCCATGTGGCTGATGTACCAGCGCTGGCAGGAGTTCGACGGCAAGACCGACGGCACCGCCTCCGGCACCTGGCTGGCATGGGTGATGTTCGCCATCGGCGTGGCCTTCTACGTGCCCGGCCGCGCACTGAACATCATCTACTTCGAGGTCTTCGCCTTCCTGCCCATGATCATCGGCGTGGTGGCCCTGATCGGCGGCTGGTCCTTGCTGAACAAGCTGAAGTTCCCGCTGTTCTTCCTGATCTTCATGGTGCCCATCCCGGGCTTTGTGCTCGACCCGATCAGCCACTTCGTCAAGCTGCACATTTCCATCACCGTGGCCGAGATCCTGTGGTCGCTGGGCTACCCCATCTCGCACACAGGCGTGGTGCTGACCATCGGCCAGTACCAGCTGCTGGTGGCCGATGCCTGCGCCGGCATGCGCACGCTCTTCATGCTCGAAGCCATGGGCATCTTCTACCTGAACGTGGTGCGCCACAGCTCGATGCTGCGCAACGTGGTGCTCAGCCTGCTGATCGTGCCCATCTCCTTCGTGGCCAACATGACGCGGGTGCTCTTCCTGGCGCTGCTGACCTACCACTTCGGGGACGAGGTGGGCCAAGGCTTCCTGCACGGCTTTGCCGGCATCGTGCTGTTCGTCATCGCGCTGGTGCTGACCATCTCGACCGACGGTCTGCTGCGCTGGATCGCTGAGAAGCGCAACAAGCCCGCCACCGAAGGAGCCGCATCGTGATCTTCAAGCCCCTGACGCTGAAGCCCGCCGTGCTGCTGGTCAGCCTGGCCATCATGCTGGGCTCCGTGGCCGTTGCACAGCACCTCAAGCCCAGCAAGTACTGGGCAGACCACACCGGCGAGCCCGACTACGACAAGCTCATCCCCCACAGCTTCGGCGAGTGGGAAGAGGTGCCCTACGCCAACCGCGGCGTGGTCAACCCGGTGCAGGAAGAAAACCTCAAGCGCATCTACAGCCAGACCTTCGCGCGCACCTTCGTGCACAAGCCCACCGGGCGCGGGATCATGCTGTCGATCGCCTATGGCCGCGACCAAACCAACGACACCCAGCTGCACACGCCCGACCAGTGCTACCCCTCGCAGGGCTTCCGCGTGGAAAAGCGCGATGACATCGACCTGGCCTCGCCCGTCGGCCCGATCAAGGCCGTGCGCCTGGTCACCATGCTGGGCACCGAGCGCAAGGAACCGCTGACCTACTTCATCCGCGTGGGCGATGCCGTCACGCGTGGCTCGAAAGAGCGCAACCTGGAGCGCATCAAGCTGGCCCTGCGCGGCTACCTGGTCGATGGCACGCTGTTCCGCGTGTCCGAGGTGACGCGCCGCGACGACCCGTTCCCCTTGCAAGACCAGTTCATCAACGACCTGCTCAAGGCCATGCCTGCGAACGACCGCGGCTACATCGTCGGCAAGCGTGAAAGCTGACAGCCGCGCCAGGCTGTCCCCCGCTCACATGAAAGTCGCGCTGTCCGTCATCGGCAAGTTCCACACCTTCGATCTGGCCCGCGCGCTGCACCAGGCGGGGCACCTGCAGGCCATCTTCACGGGCTACCCGCGCTTCAAGCTGCGCGACGAGCAACTGCCCCAGGAGCTGATCCACACCTTCCCCTGGCTGCAGACGCCCTACATGGCCATGCCGCGCAAGGAGTGGCTGGGCCGCACGCTGGTCTCGCACTGGGAATACATCAACCGCCTGAGCTTCGACGCCCACG
>CAIQIL010000599.1 GCA_903871865.1 uncultured Burkholderiales bacterium | reverse complement strand
TCGTCGGTCGAGGTCGAAGACGCCCTGCACCACCACCCCGCCGTGATGCTGGCCGCCGTGGTGGCCGAGCCCGATGCCAAGTGGGGCGAGGTGCCCTGCGCCTTCGTCGAACTCAAGCCCGGCAAGGACGTTGGCGAGGGTGAGTTGCTCGCCTTCTGCCGCGAGCACATCGCCCGCTACAAGGTGCCCAAGCGCGTCGTCTTCGGCGAGCTGCCCAAAACGGCCACCGGCAAGGTCCAGAAGTTCATCCTGCGCCAGCAGGTGAAGTCGGCCAGCGCCATCGAATGAGCGCCATGCCTGCCGACGCAGGCGCCTCCGTCCAGATTCTCAACAAGGAAACACAGATGAGCCAAGACGTCTACCGGCGGGTCGAGTCCGACCCCGCCTTCCAGCAACTCGTCCAGCGGCGCGGTCGCCTGGCCGTGCGCCTGTCCCTGGTGGTGCTGGGCACCTACTACGCCTTCATGGCCGTGGTGGCTTTCGCGCCTGGCGTGTTCGGCCAGGCCCTGTTCGAAGGCAGCACCCTGACCGTGGGCGTGCCCGTGGGCGCGGCCCTGATCGCCGGCTCGTGGTTGCTGACCGGCCTCTACGTGCGCCGCGCCAACACCGAGTTCGACCAACTGACCCGCGACATCGTGGAGCGCAACACATGAACACCCCCCACAAGGCATTCGCCAAGGCACTGATCGCCTCGACCGCCCTGCTGGCCGCCACCTGCGTGCTGGCCGGCCCGGCCGACGTCACGCAAACGCAAAAACAGCCCATCAACCTGACCGCCATCGCCATGTTCCTGGTGTTCGTGCTGGGCACGCTGGGCATCACCTACTGGGCGGCCAAGCGCACCACCTCGGCCTCGGACTTCTACACCGCCGGCGGCGGCATCACGGGCTTCCAGAACGGCCTGGCCATCGCGGGTGACTACATGTCCGCGGCCACGCTGCTGGGCCTGAGTTCGCTGGTCTTCCTGCGTGGCTACGATGGCTTCGTCTACACCATCAGCTTCTTCATCGGCTGGCCTGTGATCCTCTTCATGCTGGCCGAGCGCATGCGCAACCTGGGCCGCTTCACCTTCGCGGACATCGCCTCGTACCGCTTGCAGCAAAGCTCGATCCGCACGTTCGCGGCCTTCTCCTCGCTGACGGTGGTGTGCTTCTACCTGATCGTGCAGATGGTCGGTGCGGGCCAGCTCATCAAGCTGCTCTTCGGTCTGGATTACCCCGTGGCCGTGGCCGTGGTGGGCGTGCTGATGGTGGTCTACGTGACCTTCGGCGGCATGATCGCCACCACCTGGGTGCAGATCATCAAGGCGGTGCTGCTGCTGTCGGGCGGCCTGCTGCTGCTGGGCCTGGCCATGAGCCAGTTCGGCTTCAACATCGAAACGCTGGCTTCGTCGGCCGTGGCCGCGCACAAGGATGGCGCCGCCATCATGCGTCCGGGCAGCATGCTGGCCGACCCGATCACGGCGACCTCGCTGTCGCTGGGCCTGGTCTTCGGCACGGCCGGTCTGCCGCACATCATGATGCGCTTCTTCACCGTGCCCAACGCCAAGGAGGCGCGCAAGTCGGTCTTCGTGGCCAGCGGCTTCATCGGCCTGTTCTTCCTGGTCGTGTGCCTGCTGGGCCTGGCAGCCATCGTGATCGTCGGCCAGGACCCGCAGTTCTTCGAGAGGGGCGAAGTTGGCGGCAAGCTCATCGGCGGCAACAACATGCCGGTGATGCACCTGGCCAAGGCCGTCGGCGGCAACCTCTTCCTGGGCTTCCTGTCGGCCGTGGCGTTTGCCACCATCCTGGCGGTGGTCTCGGGCCTGGCGCTGGCCGGTGCCTCGTCGATCGCCCATGACATCTATGCCCGCGTGATCCGCAAGGGCGAAGCCACGGAAGCCGAAGAGATGCGCATCTCCAAGTTCGCCTCCATCGGCCTGGGCATCGTCGCCGTCATCCTGGGCATCTTGTTCGAGAAGCAGAACGTGGCCTTCCTGGTGGGCCTGACCTTTGGCATCGCGGCCTCGGCCAACTTCCCGGTGCTGATCCTGTCGCTGTACTGGAAGGGCCTGACGACGCGCGGTGCGCTGATCGGCGGCGTGGCGGGCCTGGTCTCGGCCGTGCTCTTCGTCGTGCTGTCCAAGGCCGTGTGGGTGGTGGTGCTGGGCAACGCCAAGCCCATCTTCCCCTACGAGCACCCTGCTTTGTTCTCCATGCCGCTGGCCTTCTTCGTGACCTGGCTGTTCTCGGTGACCGACCGCAGCGCCCGCGCCGCGCAAGACCTCGCCGGCTACCGCGATCAGGACATCCGCGCCCAGACCGGCATTGGCGCCGCAGCGGCCAGCGCGCACTGAAACGCCTGCGCAGCACATGCGCTGAACCCCCTCTCTGTCTGATCTGAAACCGACCTCGGTGGCCTCTTGCAGGCCCCCGGGGTCCTCTTGCTGAAAGCTCCCCCATGTCTGCTTACCAAGCGCCTGTGCGCGACATGCTCTTCACCCTGCAGGACATCGCAGGCCTCGACGCCATCTGCGCCCAACCCGGCTTCGAAGACACCACGCCCGACCTGGTCGAAGCCATCCTCGACGAAGCCAGCCGCTTTGCCACCGGCGTGCTCGACCCCATCAACTGGTCGGGCGACCAGCAAGGCGCCCGCTGGGACCAGGGCGTGGTGCACAGCGCCGATGGCTTCAAGCAGGCTTACGCGCAGTTCTGCGAGACCGGCTGGAACGGCATGCCCGCCTCGCCCGAATTCGGTGGCCAGGGCCTGCCCACGGCGGTGTCCACGGCCGTGCTGGAGATGTGGAAGTCGTCGAACATGGCGTTCTCGCTGTGCCAGATGCTGACCCTGGGCGCCGTCGAAGCCCTGGCCCGCCACGCCACGCCCGAACTGCAACAGCGCTTCCTGCCCAAGATGGTGTCCGGCCAGTGGACCGGCACCATGAACCTGACCGAGCCCCAGGCCGGCTCCGACCTCTCGGCCATCCGCAGCAAGGCCGTGCCCGAAGGCGACCACCACCGCGTCAGCGGCAACAAGATCTTCATCACCTGGGGTGAGCACGACATGGCCGAGAACATCGTCCACCTCGTGCTGGCCCGCTTGCCGGACGCGCCCGCGGGCGTCAAGGGCATCTCGCTGTTCGTCTGCCCGAAGTTCCTGGTCAACGCAGATGGCTCGCTGGGCGCGCGCAACGACCTGATGTGCACGGCCATCGAGCACAAGCTGGGCATCCACGCCAGCCCCACGGCGGTGATGTCCTTCGGTGACCATGGCGGCGCCATCGGCTACCTGGTGGGCGAAGCGCACAAGGGCCTGGGCTACATGTTCACGATGATGAACCACGCCCGCCTCAACGTCGGCCTCGAAGGCGTGGCGGTTGCCGAACGCGCCTACCAGCGGGCCCGCGCCTACGCCCTGGACCGCGTGCAGGGCCGCACCCTGGTGGCAGGCTCGCCGGCCATCATCGGCCACCCGGATGTGCGCCGCATGCTGATGACGATGAAGGCCCGCGTGGAAGCCATGCGCGCCCTCGCCTACTTCGCCGCCGGCGAGATGGACCGCGCCCACGGCCACCCCGACGAGGGCGTGCGCGCGCAGAAGCAGGCCATGGTCGATCTGCTCATCCCCATCGTCAAGGGCTGGTGCACGGAGACGGCACAGCTGGTGGTGGCCGATGGCGTGCAGGTGCACGGCGGCATGGGCTTCATCGAAGAAACCGGCGCGGCGCAACACCTGCGCGATGCGCGCATCACCACCATCTACGAAGGCACCACGGGCATCCAGGCCAACGACCTCATCGGCCGCAAGCTGATGCGCGAGGGCGGCGTGACGATGAAGGCGCTGCAGCGCAGCATGCTGGCCGACGCCCACCGCCTGGCCGAGGCCGAAGATGCCGAGCTGCGCCCCCTGGGCCTGGGCCTGCAGCGCGGCCTCGACGCCTTGTCGCAAGCCACCGAGTGGCTGCTGACCTGCGGGCCGCAACGCCCCGCCGCCACGGCCGCTGGCGCCGTGCCCTACCTGCACCTGTGCGGCACCGTGCTGGGCGCCTGGCTGATGGCGCGTGCGGCCGAAGCGGCCCGGGCCAGGCTGTTGCGCCAAGCAGGTGACGCATCGTCACTGCAGGCCAAGGTGGCCACGGCACACCATCACCTGCACCATGTGCTGGTGGACGCCCCGGCCTGGCGCGACCGCGTGGTCAATGGCGCCAGCAGCACGCTCTCCTTGCAGGACGCGCAGTTCTGACCAGGTCGTGCCATCCGGCGAGGCCAATATGTCGTTTTTTATCCCCGCCGGATGCCACCTCCGGGATAGTCCGTCCCCCAATCAGGTGCTGGTGGCGCGGCATGGGCGCCGTCACATCGGTTAGATTTTGTTGACTGGGTGCGACAGCCGTTCCATCGCTCCCTTTTTTCAATTCGGGCCTGTGCGGCCCTGCTCGGAGCACCACCATGAACCTGATCTCTCACATCAAGACCTTCCTGCAAGACGAAGAAGGCGCCAGCGCCATCGAATACGCACTGGTTGCCGCCCTGATCGGCCTGGCCGCTGCCACCGCCATGACCGACGTCGGCACCCAGTTGGGCACCTTCTTCACGAAGATCAAGACCAAGCTGCAGTGATGCGGCTCGGGCCCTGGGGCCGTCCGGCCCCCGAGGCCCGATCGACCTGGAAGTTGCAGGTGCCATGCTGACCCCATCGGCCGCCGCTGGCGTGCTGATCGTCTGGGCCTGTGCCGTGGCGTGGATGGACCTGCGCCACAGGCGCATCCCCAACGCGCTCTCGCTGGGTGCTTGGGTGGTCGGTGTGTCGCACCTGCTCGTCGTGGGGCACAGCCCGCTGGGCGCTTCGGCGTCGTCCTCCTGGCTGGCCGCTGGCCTGGCGCTGCTCGTGACCCTGCCGGGTTACCTGCTGCGGCAGCTGGGGGCCGGTGATGTCAAATTCCTCGTGGCCCTCGGCCTCCTCTCGTCATGGCCGCTCACCCTGAACAGCTTCGCGATCGGCGCCCTCCTGGGTGCGGCGATGGGTTGGGTGGGGCACAACCGGCCCATGCTGCTGTCCGCTCTGCCAATGGCGTGGCAAGCCCCGGGCTCCTGGCTCGCGCGCTGGGGCGCATCACGCCCCGCCCAACGTCACATCCCCTTGGGCGCCTGCCTCACCGCAGGCCTGCTGCTGGGCCTGTGGCTGACCGGGCTGCCAGCACCTTGACGCTGCACCCACGCAAGCACCGCCAATCTGGCGCGGTGGCCATCGAGATGGCGCCCGCCTTTTTGCTGTTCTTCGCCATCTTTTACGCCATCGTGAGCTACTCCATGGCGATGGTGATGAAGCAGGCCCTGACCCAAGCCGCTGCCGAAGGCGCGCGCGCGGCCGTCAAGGTGGACCCGCTGAACTACACCTCGGCCACCAGCTACGAGACCGCCACCCGCGCCGTGGCCCGCGCCCGCGCGACCGAATCCCTGAGCTGGCTGCCGGCCGATGCCCTGGCCACGGTGCTGAGCGGCGTGGCCGTGAGCCTGACCGCCTCGGGCGCCGTGCAGGTCACCATCACCTACAACGGCTACAACGTCACACCGCCCTTGCCCATCCTGGACCTGCCCATCGTCGGCAAGGTGCCGGACCTGCCGGACAAGCTCGTCGGCCAGGCGGTGGCGCAACCCGGTTGATGCGGCCGAGGCCACCCACCTGATGGCGCCCTTGCCCCACCCTCGGTCACACACCTTGTCGCATCCTCTGTTGCCTCTTCCTCGCGCACTGACGCTTCCACTTTTGCTTTCGCTGTCCCCCGCCCCATGAACAACAACGTCCTGAAAATCATCGCTGGCTTGCTGGCCCTGGGTGCGGTCGTGGTGGCCCTCATCGGCGTGCGCCTGAGCGGCAAGCCCAGCGCACCGGCCACGGTGTCTGCGCCCGCGCCGGCGCCCGCCGTCAACGTGGTCGTCGCTGCGAAGGACGTGCCCCTGGGCCATGTGCTCACCGCCGACGACCTCACCGTGCAAGCCCTGTCCGCGGCACCGGCCGGCGCCTACAACCAGATCCAGCAGGTGCAGGGCCACGTCACGGCCAAGGCCATCGCCAAGGGCACGCCCATCCTGCAGGCCACGATCGCACCGGAGTCGCTCGCTGCGCTGCTGCAACCGGGCGAGCGCGCCGTGGCCGTGCTGGTGGACGAGGTCGTGGGCCTGGGCGGCCACGGCAAACCTGGCGACCACGTCGATGTGCTGCAGTTCGCCAGCGCCAGCAAGGAGTCGCAAGACACCACCTTCGCGCAGATCCTGATCCGCGACGCGCGCATCCTGACTTTCGGCGATGCCACCCAGCTGGACACCCCGCCCAGCACCTCGGGCGACAAGGCCCAGGCCGAGGCCATGAGCCAGACCGGCGCCAAGACCGCCGTCGAGTCGCGCGAGCGCCGCCTGAACCTGCGCTCGGCCGTGCTGGCCATCCCGGAAGCCGACACCCCCGCGCTGATGCTGGCCGCCAACACCGGCCAGCTGCGCCTGGCGCTGCGCCCGCAAGCGCCCGAGCCTGCAGCCTCGGCTGGGCGCCTGCCCACCCGCGTGGCCGACCTCTCGCCCGTCAAGGCCAAGCCGCCCGCCTCGGCGGACGGCCCGCCCCCCGTCATCATCCAGGAAGGCAGCAAAGAGCGCCGCCTGGCCCAGACCTCCAACGCGTCGCAACCATGACCGCGCCTGATTCCTTGTTCGACGGCCTGACCCGCCCCCTGGCCTTCGCCGCGGTGGCCGTGGCCTGCATCGCGACGGCGCAAGCCGCGCCCGCCACCCTGAACCTCGAGGTCGGCCAGCAGAAGACCTGGACCCAGCCCCGGCCCATCGTGCGCGCCGCCACGGCCAACGACGACATCGTCGGCATCAACGTGGCGCCGCCCAGTGGCGTCATCGTCACGGCCAAGAAGCCCGGCTCGGCCACCATCTCGGTGTGGGACAGCGGCAGCGCCAGCACGCCTGCCGCGCAGTTCAACGTGGTCGTGTCGCCAGGCGGGGGTGTCTCGAAAATCGACAGCGGCGCCCAGCTCGACAGCAGCGGCACCAAGCTGCGCCTGAGCGGCCAGCTGTCCTCGCTGGAGCGCCATGCCGCCATCGAGCGCGCCGTGAGCGAGGACCCCACCAAGCCCGCGCCGAACGTGGTGGACGCCAGCACCAGCAAGTTCGATGTGCAGGTGCAGATCGACGTGAAGATCGTGGAGGTCAGCCGCAAGAAGCTG
>CAIQIL010000598.1 GCA_903871865.1 uncultured Burkholderiales bacterium | reverse complement strand
GACCGTGCCCGTCTGCAGCTTGGCCTCGGCCTCGGGCAAGATCTTGAGCATGCCGCCAACCTCGACCAGGCTGAAGCCCTGGCCACGCAGGGCCGCCAGGAAGTTCAAGTAAGCCTCGCGAGGGGTCAGGGGCTGGTCGCTGTAGAGCGTGATGGCGCCCTTGACGCGAGGGTCCACGATGATCTGCTTGTCCACGATCACGGCCATGGCACGCGCCACACCCTCGATCTCGGCGTTGACGAAGTTCAGCGTGACGGTGGCCGCGCCCTTCTTCACGGGCGCGGCCAGCGCGGCCGAAGCCATGAAGCCGGGCAACAGGCCCGTGGGCCCGAAGGTCAGCGCCAGGGCGGTGGCCAGCGCGGTGGCGCGGGAGAAGGTCAAGGGATGGGTCTTCATGCCTTATCCGATCGAAATGACGGAACGGTCGCCTTCGCGACGCCCGATGATGTTCAACAAATTGTCCAGCGCGCCCCGGTCCGCGTCACTGGCGCGGGCTTCGCCACGCAAGCGCATGCCGGTGGGTGTCAGCCCGCCGGTGCCCGACAGCTGCAAGGCGCCGTCCAGGGTGCCCAGGCGCATTTGCACCTGGCCGTCGGCATCGCTGTCCACGTTCAGGCGGTAGCTGCCCAGGCGCTCCAGGGTGGTGAGGCGCGAGGCGGCGTTGTCCAGGGTGACTTCGGCCCGGCCCGACAGGCGCAGGCGGCCCTGCACCCACTCGAACCGGAGGTCTTGCGCCGCCAGGCGCAGCACGCCGCTGAGCTGCAAGGTGTTCCAAGGCGTGCCCAGGCCGCCCAGCCAAGCGGCAGGCCAGTGGCCCAGCTCGTGGATGGCGCCCGCAGCACCCGCGCCCGGCACAGGCGATGCCGCATCGGCCTGAGTGCCCAACTGCACCAACATGCCAGACCAGCGCGGGTTGACCTGCAGCACCAAGGGCACGGGCAGGCAGCAATCCTGCTGCAGCGACAGGCGCAAACCGCCCCCCGCCACACGCATGGCCCAGTTCAATCGGCCCGGCAAGGCGCGGGCGTCACGGCTGCCGCGGCCGCCGGTGAGCACGGCCACGGCATCGCCCTGCCAGATGGTGCCCGAGGCGTCGGCCAGCAGCAGCTTGCCGTCGCTCAAGGTGGCCACGCCTTGCGCCAGCCAGGCAGCCGGCGCGAACACGATGAGGCCCAGCGCGGCGCCCACACCCGCGCCCCACCAACCCCAGCGGCGGCCGGCACGGCGCATGTTTTCCCAACGCGCCACTTCGAGGGTGGACTCCAGCCAGCGCGTGGTCAGCGCGGTGGCGCCACGCATCCAGCCTGGGCGTCGGTTGAAGAGGGGAAGGCCTGCCATGGGAGGTGCCCGCTCAGCGGTTGTTCATGGCCGCGGCCAGGGCCACGACCAAGGTGCCGGAATACACACCGGGCTTGACCTGCTGCAGGTTGGCCTCCAGCGGGCGGGCGCGGGCGCCCACGCGGGCTTCTTCCAGCCAGGTGGCCACGGCCTCGCCCGGCACGTTGCTCAGGGTCAGGTTGGCACGGTCGGGCTGCACGGCCAGGCGGGCGCCTGCCCCGAGGCGGTCGGTGGCGGCCTTGAGGGCGGCTTCGGCCTGGGCGGGTGGCACGGGCGGGCGCTGGCGCAGGGCGGCGGACTCGTCGGCCAGGCGGCGCATCTGGTCGAGCTGGGCATCGACCTCACGCAGCTGCACCGGCGCTTGCGACAGGGTGCGCCAAGCCGGCCGCACGCCGACCAGCACCAGCAAGGTCAGCCCGGCCAGCCAGGCCGCGGCCGTGGCCAGGCGGCGCTCGCGCGGGGCCATGGCGGCCCAGCGGGCCAGGCCATCGTCGCGCAGGGATTGGAGCTTGGAGACTTGTTCGCTCATGGTGACTTTCGTGGCGCGGCCTCAGCCTCGCGGAGCCCGGCGCACCTGCAGGCGACCGTCGGTCAAGGGCTCGACCTGCACGCCCGAGGCGCCCATGCGCGCGCGGAACTGGGTGAGGTCGTCCGGGCCCCAGCCGGCGGGCGGCATCAGGGTCAGGGCGGTGCCGTCGTATTGCAGGGAGGTCGTCGGGCGCTCTGGCGGCCAGGCCATGGCCACCAGCCCCATCAGGGCTTCGAGGTCGTTGTCGCCGGTGGCGCCTGCTGCGGCCCGCAGGGATTCGGTTTCGCGCTGCATCTGCACGGGCGCGTCCAGCACCACCTGCACCTGCGGGTGGGCCTGCTTGAGGATGCGCACCAGCTCGGCACGCTTGCCTTGCAACTGCTGCTTTTGCTGCCAGGCCCAGAGGTTGAGCCCCAGCAGTTGCACCCCCACCAGCGCCATCAGGCCCACACGGACCGGGCGCCACTGCGGGCTCATGACACGGCGCCACTGGTCGGACAGCGCGTTCACGCCCTTGCTGCGCGGCGTCAGCTCGAACTGCAGCAGGTTCCACAGCGAGCGCGAGGCCATCAGCAGGTGCTCGGCCTGCGTCTGCACCGTCACGGCACGGCCCAGCCAGCGCTCGGCTGGCGAGGCCACGGGCGGCGTGGCGAAGAAACGGGTCTGCACGGGCAGCGGCTCGGGCAGCAGGCTGCGCGCCAGGCTGCCGGTGGCCGGCCAGGTGGACACGCCTGCGGCCGAGGACCAGGTCAGCAGCATCTCGCCACTGGCATCGGTCTCGCTGGAGGCGCTGTCCTGCGATTCATGGAAATAGGCCGACGCGGGCTCGTCGGGCGCCACCGCGGGCACCACACGGTCCAGGCGCAGCTTGGCTTTTTCCAGCGCCATGAGCTGGCTGGTCAGCCAGGTGTGGTCGCACACCGCTACCCAGGCCTTGTCGCCGGCCTTGGCCTGAGGCGCCAGGGCCAGGTGGAGCTCTTCGGGGTCGTCCAGCAGCACCTCTTCCAGCATGCCGGCCAGGGCCGCGCGCAAGCGGGCCACGGGCGCCTTGGGCACGCTCACCTGGTGCCAGCTCAGGTCGGTGGCGGGCATCACGGCCACCACGCTGTCGGCGCGCGGCAGCATCGCGGCCACGCAGCGCCCCTGGCGGCTCACGCTCACGCCGTCTGCGCTCAGGACGTAGCTGTACTCCTTCGGCCCCGGGCTGGCGGCAGCGGCATCGGGCGCCGCTGCCTCGGCCTGGTGGCGGGCACGCGTCGGCAGTTGGATGATGAGGAGGCTCATGCCGGTGAGGTCATTGGATCGGGTGGCGGAACAAAAGCACGAAGAAAGCACAAAGCCGCGAAAGTGGCTCATGCCACAAGCTTAGGCGCTTGGGCATTGTAGGAGCGCTGAAATAGCGGCCTTTTAAGGATTGATACCGTCTTGGCACATGGCGCCACACCGGTGTCATGGGTTGGGGGGCTGATCTGCGCCACGCTCCACCCCGGAGAAGCGCGACTGGCTGCGCACGGTCACATCGTCGCCTGTGCGCTGCACCAGGTGACGCTGCTCGATGACGTTGTCTTCCAGGCGCAGGCGGCCGCGCACCTCGAACCAATCGCTCTTGACGCTCAGGCGTCCCATGTCCCAGGTGCCCGCCCCCAGCGTGGTGCGGGCCTCGTCGGTCGTTTTGAAGGCAGCGCGCTGGCGGGTTTGCACCACACGGGCGGCACGGGCCAGGTCCAGGTTGGGCACAACCGCGGCAATCACCTCTTTCGGCGCCGTGTTGACGTTGACCTGCGTGCCCTCGGGCAGCAAGGTCAGGTAGGGGCGCAGGCGCTCCAGGGTGGCGGCGTCGATGCCCAACCAGATCACCTGGTCGAAAGTCTGCGGCATCAGCGGCGCGGTCTGGCGGGCCGAATCGCCTCCAAGCTTTTCCAGGAAGACGGCGTTGTCAGACTGCACCGACACGGCGGCCAGCACCGCGCGCCGCAGGGACTGCGCCAGGCCATCGCCCAGGGCCGGCGGCAAGCCGGCGTTCTCGCACAGGCGCTTGAGCACCGTCAGCTCTTCCGGCACGACGTCGCCATCGGGCGAGACCACGTTGCGCAGGTTGTAGCGCGAGGTCATGTCATCGACCTTGCCCGACAAGAAGGCATCGGGCGCGTCTTCGGCGGCGGTGTTGTTGCTGTCAGACGCGAGGAAGGTGGACAAGCGGGCCTCGGCCAGCGGGATGGCCCAGGGCTCGCCGAGGTGATCGGGGCCGCCATTGCGGGCGTCTTCGCGCAGGATGAGCCGTGCCCAGTCCAGCGCGCCACTCAGCACCCAGGTGGCCTGGGCCCGCACGCGCTCGGCGCCTTCGACCTGCACCGCGCGCCACTGCTGCCAGACCATCGACGAGGCGATCGTGGCCACCAGGGTCACGATGACCATGGCCATGAGCAGGGCCGCGCCGCGCTGGGAGTGCAAGGGTGGTTTCGTCATCATGGCTGGGGGGACAACATCATGTCGCGGGTGACGACACCGGCCATGCCGCTGCCCTCGCCCAGCGACAGCTGGGAACGCACGGCCTGAGGCAGTTGCTCGCGGTTGGCCAGTGCGGCCACGGCGCCTTCGCCCGAAGTGCCACCCGAGGTGCCGCCTGTCGTGCCACTGGTTGCGCCACCCGTGCCGGCGCTTGGTGCCGCACCCGACGCCGCTGGCGGCGCAGGCACGCGCACCACATTGCCCGTGGACTGGCAATTGCTCAGGCTGCCATTGCGGAAGCAGTACACCTGCCACTGGTCCACGCCGTTGAGCGCCACCAGCGTGCCCACCTCGCGCCCCTGCAACTGGTTGGAGGTGCGCCAGTAGGCCTGCAAATCGCCCACACGGGAGGTCTCGGGGCTGGCCCAGCGCAGCAGGCGGCGCTCACGCACCGTCCACACCACCACCTGCACGCCCGCCGAGGTGCGGCGCGTCAGGCGCAGGTTGGCGCCGTCGAACTGCATGCCCGTGACGATCTGCGTGTCGATCACCTGCGACAGGTCGGCGTCCAGCTGCGTCATCACCGACTGCACCCGCAGCGTCTGCTTCAGGCTGCCATCGGCGACCTGGCGGGCCGTGCTGATGGCGTCGATGCCCTTCCAGGCCGTCGCCGCCAGCACCGACAAAATCAGCAGCGCCACCAGCACCTCGATGAGGGTGAAGCCGCGTTGGGGAAAAGGTGTGCGCGCCATGTTGGACCGTCAGAACCGCGACAACACGGTCGAAAGCTTGACGATGGGCTGCTCGCCTTCGTCCATCACCACCGCATCGACCCGACGGAAGTTCACATTGGGCGTGGGCCGCACCACCATGCGGCCCGGCAGCTGGCGGCCCATTTGCTGGCAGGTGAAGTCGCTGTCACCCACCGGCGGGTAGATCTTGCCCAGCTTGAGCGCGGTGAGCTGGTTTTCGGCGCACCACTGCGCCGAGGTCAGGTCGGTCATGCGCTGCGCGTTGACCGTCAGGCCACCGGCCGCCTTGAGGCCCGCCGTCAGCGTGATGGCCACGATGGCCAGCGCCACCAGCACCTCGATGAGGGTCATGCCGCGCGCCGTCATGGCCGCGCCTCCACCGCCGCGCCATCGCCGGCGGGCTCGCCCGTGGTCACCTCGAAAGGCCCCAGGCCGTCGGTGCCGATGACGATTTGCTTGTCTTCCAGCCGCAGGATGATGCTTTGCGCACCGATCACGGGCTCAGGGCCCAGCACGATGCTGCGCCCGCCGACGACCTCGGCGCGGACTTCGCGCTCCATCCAGCGCAGCGGCGGCATCAGGGCCGGCGGCAGGCCGAGGAACTGGAAATCGGCCTCGTCGCCCTTGGACTGAGGCACCCACAGCACGGTCAACGCGCCCGAGCGCGCCTGCGTGCGGGCCGACTCGATCAGCGCGATCAGCCGGGCGGCCTCACGCTCCAGGCGGGTCGTCGAGGTGTCGGGGATGGCGAAGCTGACCACCGCCGTGGTGATGGCGATCATGGCCACCACGACCATCAACTCCAGCAGGGTGAAGCCCCGCTGCCGGACGGCGTCACGGCCGGACAGGGTCACTGCCAGGAACCGATGTCGGCGTCCCGACCTTCGCCGCCGCTCTGGCCGTCTGCGCCAAAGCTGAACACATCGACCGCGCCCTTCACACCCGGGCTCACATACTGGTAAGGCTTGCCCCAGGGGTCCATGGGCAGCTTTTCCAGGTAGGGCTTCCAGTTGTTGGGGATCGGGGCCGCCGTGGGCTTGGTCACCAGGGCCTGCAGGCCCTGCTCACCCGTCGGGTAGCGCTGGTTGTCCAGGCGGTAGAGCTTGAGCGCCTGCGTCAGGTTGCTGATGTCGGTTTTCGCGGCGGTCACGCGGGCGTCGTCGGCGCGGTCCAGCACATTGGGCACGATCAGCGCGGCCAGCAGGCCGATGATGACCAGCACGACCATCAGTTCGATCAGGGTGAAGCCGCGCTGTGCGGCCTGAGCCGTCTGGCGAACCCAGCGCGGAGAATGTGCAAACGTCTTCATGTTCCAGTCCAAGGTGTGAGTCAGCGCCCAGCGTGTCCGAGGCCGCCAGCATGCCCGAGCGGGCTGCCGCGGCGACGGAGGATGAACCCGGGGTTCACCGGTCATCTTCTCGATGCACCATGCGCTTGGCAACCATCATAATGTCCACATCATGGCATCACGTCTCTTTGCACTCCTCGTTTGGGCCGCCGTGGCCGCCAGCCTCGCCTTCTGGGGCCTGCGCTGGATCGCCCGCCCCGCGGGTGTGCCCTACAACGCCTCGTCGGTCACGCTGGATGGCGGCGCGCACGGCGACAGCCGCCGCTTGCTGACCGGCCCTGCGACAACCACACCGGGCGCTCCGGTGGTGGACATGGGCGCTGCGGCCACGCTGTCTGCGCGCCTCAAGCTGCTGGGTGTCATCGCCCCCCGCAGCGGCACCGACCAGGGCGTGGCCCTGCTGTCCATCGACGGCAAACCGGCGCGTGCCGTGCGCGTCGGCGGCGTGATCGATGGCGAAATGACGCTGCTGGCCATCAACCAGCGCGGTGCCCAGATCGGTCCGGGCCAAGGGCCCGCGCTGGTCTCGCTGGACCTGCCCCCGCTGCAAGCCCCCAACACAGGCTCGCTGCCCCCGCCCACCGGCGTGGTCAATGGCAGCACGCCCATGCCGCTGTCCGGTGGCGCAGGCGGCCCGATGGCGGGCCAAGCGGGTCTGAGCGGGCAAGGGGGCCAGCCGCCGCCCAGCCAAGTGCCCACGCGCATGGCGCCGCCGCATGAGGGCGCCAGCGGTGCGCTGTCATCGCCCGAAGGCGCCTGAGCCGCGCCGCCTGACGAGCCCTTGCGCGGCCCTTGCACTCACCGCCAGATGCCCCGGGCCGCCTCACCAGCGGCCCTTGTTGTTTCAGCGCAGGAACAATTGATACACAGGGTTGCGCGTCTCGTCGACGTACACATAGCCCAGCTTGTCCAGCACCTTGGGGATGCGCTTGGCCTCGTTCTCCGGCACCTGCAGGCCCACCAGGATGCGGCCATAGTCGGCGCCCTGGTTGCGGTAGTGGAAGAGGCTGATGTTCCAGCCCGGCGGCAAGCTGGTCAGGAAGCCCATCAGCGCGCCGGGGCGCTCCGGGAAGATGAAGCTGTAGAGCCGCTCGCCTGCGGCCAGGGGTGATCTCCCGCCGACCATGTGGCGGATGTGCGTCTTGGCCAACTCGTCGTAGGTCAGGTCCACCGTGCCGAAGCCTTCGGCCTTGAAGGCTTTGGCGATTTGCTTGGACTCGCCCTTCTCCTTCGTGCTCAGGCCCACGAACACGTGCGCGCGCTTTTCGTCGGAGATGCGGTAGTTGAACTCCGTGACGCTGCGCGGGCCCACCGTCTCACAGAAACGCTTGAACGAGCCGCGCTCTTCCGGGATGGTGACCGCCAGCAGGGCCTCGCGCTCCTCGCCCACCTCGGCACGCTCGGCCACGAAGCGCAGGCGGTCGAAGTTCATGTTCGCGCCGCAGTTGATGGCGATGTAGGTCTTGCCCTGGCCACCATGCCGCTCGGCGTACTGCTTGAGCGCGGCCACGCCCAGCGCGCCCGCGGGCTCGACGATGGAGCGGGTGTCTTGGTAGATGTCCTTGATGGCGGCGCACACCGCGTCCGTGTTGACGGTGACGATGTCATCGACCAGCTCGCGCGTCAGGCGCAGCGTCTCTTCGCCCACCAGCTTGACCGCCGTGCCATCGGAGAACAAACCGACGTCGGACAGCGTCACGCGCTCGCCCGCCTTCACCGAACGCACCATGGCGTCGGAGTCGCTCATTTGCACGCCGATGACCTTCACCTCGGGACGCACGGCCTTGACGTAAGCGGCCACACCGCTGATGAGGCCGCCACCACCGATGGCCACGAAGATGCCGTCGATGGGGCCCGGGTGCTGGCGCAGGATCTCCATGGCCACCGTGCCCTGGCCGGCGATGACGTCCGGGTCGTCGAAGGGGTGGACGAAGGTCATGCCCTTCTTGCGCTCCAGCGCCTTGGCGTGCAGGGCCGCGTCGGAGTAGCTCTCGCCTTCCAGCACGATCTGCACGTGGTCGCCACCGAAATGCCGCACCGCGTCGATCTTGACCTGAGGCGTCGTCGTCGGCATCACGATGGTGGCCTGACAGCCCAGGCGCTTGGCGCCCATGGCCACGCCTTGCGCATGGTTGCCCGCCGATGCGCAGATCACGCCCTTGGCCAGCTGGGCTTTGCTCAGGCTGGCCATCTTGTTGTACGCGCCACGCAGCTTGAAGCTGAAGACGGGCTGCTTGTCTTCGCGCTTGAAAAAGACGTGGTGACCCAGACGGCGCGACAGGCTGCGCGCTTCGTCCAGCGGGCTCTCGATGGCCACGTCATAGACATGGCTGGTGAGGATCTTGCGCAGGTAGTCCTGGATGCTCAACGGGGCGGCGGCCTGGGCAGGCGCCTTGCTGGCCGCTTTGACTGCGGCTTTGACTGCGGCGTTCACAGCAGCTTTCACGGCAGCTTTTGGCTGGGCGGTTTTCTGGGGTGCGGCAGGACGCGCGGTGGGCATGGACAAGGCTCCGAGGGGCGAGGGGCAGAGCCCGACAGTCTAGCGTTTGCGCGCCGATGCCGGTTCTGGCGTCCCCGCAGCCGTGGCCTCACCGGCCTTCGGCTCTCGCACCATGTGCCGATGGAAGCGCGTCTGCTGCCAGCGCGACACCGCACGCCATGGCGTCTCCAGGAAGGGCAAGGCCCGCAAAGCCAGGCTGCCGGCGGCGGTCGGTGCCAGCAGCATCAGCGGGTACCAGGGCGCGCGCTGCGGCAGCCCCAGGTTGCGCATGCCCTGGGCACCCACGAACCAACTCACCAGGCTGAGGTGGCGCTCGCGGTCGATGCGACCCCTCAACGCCTGGGCCCAGGGGTAGGGGCGGCTCAGGGGCTCGTCCATCAGGGCGCGGGCCAGCTGCGCGCTGGTGTGGTCGGCGGGCGCCTGGCCAATGACGTTGCGGTAGAGCAGGACGCGGCCCGTGGCTTCGTCGTCGCACATGAGCGCATCCTCCACGCCCATCAACCACCCGATGTGACGCCACAGGTGCATCACGGCATCGGCATCAGAGGGGCTGATCAGCATGCCAGTCATGCGCAGGCCCAGCAGTTGCACCGCACTGAAAGCGAGGTAGGTGGCCTGCATGTCCACTTGGTTGATCGGCAGGCCCAGCCACTCCGCGTCCCAATGCGGCGAGCGCTGCAGGCGGCCACGCACCAGGGCGTGCATGAGGCGCACCCGCACCGTCTGCCGGTGGCCATCGGCCCCCAGGGCCATGCCGCCATCGGCCGTGCAAGCCAACCACCAGGCGGCGGTCTCGGCCACGCGCTTGTGGGCACCACCGTGCAGAGCGCCGGTCTGCACCAAGGTCTGGTTGATGGCCGAGGCCTGGTAGCCGGCCATCAGGCCCGCATCGCGCAACACCATCATGCCGTGCAGACCCGTGGTTTGCAGCACTTCGGCGCCCCGGCGCACACGGTCGGTGTCCAGCCAGGGCGGCGTCACCTCGGTGGCCTGGAGGTAGGCACGCAAAGCCTCGTCCTGCGGCCGCACCGCTGACAGGCCTTGGGCCAGCGCAGCCTCCAGCCGCGGCCAAGCGCGGTCCATGCCCTCGGCGTGCATCCAGTCGATGACCGCATCGGCCAGCGGGTCGCCGCGCCAATGCGCCTGGCCCAGGGCCTGCCACTCGGCCTCGCTGGGCTCCGGGTTGCCCTTGATCATCAGGCGCAAGCGCGCCGCCTGGGCCCGCGAGCGCACCATGTCCGCGCCGTGGCGCCCCGGAGGTGGCCTCGGGCCCTGCGCAGGTTCACCCACCGCTTCGCGCGCTGCATCCATCTCGTGATCCCCCATCGGTGCAGCGCTGGACGCGCACCGAACTGCCTGTGTGTTTGTCGCGTCGTCCACACCCGCTGTCGCAGGCGCTTGCGCATGGCGGGATCATGCACCGGGGATGCGCTGCTGCGCGTGGGCGCGGGCGCTGCGGCACGCGCCGCCCCCAGGATCGCGGGGGCATGCGCCGCGTGCAGGCGAAAAAAACCCGCCAGGCTGTGGCGGGTTTTGGGCAGGCAG
>CAIQIL010000597.1 GCA_903871865.1 uncultured Burkholderiales bacterium | reverse complement strand
GGGTCGGCCAGATGGGGCACGGTGGTGTCGCCCTGCGATGCGGTGTTGCGCGCCTGGGCGTCTCGCACCGCGTTGTTCAGGCTGTGGGTGCTGACGCTGCCGCGCAGGCTCAGGGCCAGGTCGCTGGTGGCTTGCACGCCGCGGGCCAGGCCCACGGTCTGGTGGGTGCTGGCGGCCTGGTGGAAGGCCTGGGTGAGTTGTTGCATCTGCCTCGCCAGGGCGATGCCGGCGGCGTTGTCGCTCGCGGGCTCGGGTGAGGTGCCCAGGCCGGAGCCTCCCGCAGGGCGCAGGCTGTAGGTGCTCAGCAGCAGGCCGCGGGCTGCGCGCAGGCCACCCCAGGCGTCGGTGCGCAGCTCCAGGCCTTGGCCGCGCAGGCTGCCCCGGTGGTTGTCGGCCTGGTGCAGCAGGTGGCCCATCTCCAGCCAGGTCTGGGCCTGGGTGGTGTGCAAGCGGGCGCGCAGTTGCTGCGGGGTGTCGTCCAGCACCAGCTGGTTGTGGCCGCGGCCGCCGAATTCCTGGCTCTTGATGCCGCTGAGTGCGGCGGCGTTGGCCTGGCCGGGGTTGCCATCGGTGGTGGCGCCGGGCGCTGCGCCGTGCCAGGCGGGGCTGTGACCGCCCGTGCCCTCGCCGATGAGGTTCATCTGGCTGGTGGGCGTGTGGTCGGTCGAAGCGGACAGGGCCTGCGCCGAGGCTGCGTCGCTGGGTGTGCCGCCCCCGGGCGTGGGCGCGATGCCGGATTCGCCCTGGCCGTTGTAGAGGCTGGCGATGACCACGGGCCTGTCGATGTCGTTGCCCAGGAAGCCGACCAGCACCTCTTGCCCGATGCGGGGGATGAACTGGTGGCCCATGGCGGCCCCGGCCAGGCGCTGCTGCACCCGCAGCCAGCAGCTGTCGATGGCTTCGGCGCCCGCTGGGGATTCGCCCTGCCTGTCGCCCTGACCGCTGCCCTGCCAATGGAAGCGCACGCGGATGCGGCCCATGGCATCGGTGTGGACCTCGTCGGCGCCGGTGGCGATGAGCCGCCCTTGGGGGCCAACGACGAGGGCGGTCTGCGGGCCCGCGGCCGTGGGGCGGGGGCGCAAGCGCAGGCCCGTTTCGTCGAGCAAGGCTGGGCGCCAGGGCTGCGCGCGCGGCGCGGCTTCGAAGGCACAAGCATGGCCGGTGCGCGCGGCCAGCGGTTGCAGCTCGCTGCTGTGGGTGGCGGTGGCCACATCGGCATCGGCCGCCATGCGCTCGCTGAGGTCCTGGGGGTCGGCGTGGTCGCCACGTGCGGCCTTGGGCAAGGTGTTGACACCGATCGCGTGCACGCGGGTGACGAAGAGTTCGGGGATGTCGCCGTGCGCATCCATCTGCGCGCCACCTTGCGCACCCAGCACGTCCCCGAACAGCCCCCCCGAGGTCGTCACGGCCACCCAGGAGCCTGCGCGCAGGGTGCGCACGTTGCCACGGCCCATCCAGCGCTGGGTGCGCGCTTCTTCGGCCTGTTGCAGCAAGGTGGCTGCGAAGCGGGCTTCGTCGGGCGTGCCGAAGAGGTGGTCGCTGGTTGGGTCGTACTGGGCCAACCAGGGGGTGAGTTGGGCCACGCCCTGGTCGCCTTCGGGGCCCCAGTCCGGGCGGGATGGCACCTCGGCCGCGATGGCGGCGTGGGCCTTGTGGTCCCAGCCCAGAACCGTGTGGGCGGTAGGGCCCAGGCGGCGTTCGTGGCCCAGGGCGTGGATGCTGTCTTGCGCCTGTTGGCTGTCCTGGCCCGGGCTGGCGTGGAGGCGGATGCCCAGGCCACCGGCGCTGGTCGGGTCCTGGGGCTGGGCCTGACTGTGCACGAAGAAGACGAGG
>CAIQIL010000596.1 GCA_903871865.1 uncultured Burkholderiales bacterium | reverse complement strand
GCTGCTGGCGCAGCGCTTCGGTGAGCTGCTCTTCGGAGATGAGCGACAGGGCGATGAGCGCCTCGCCAATGCGCACCATGGGCATGCGGCTTTGCTGCTCCAGGGCCACGACCAACTGGTCCGGTGTGACGACTTGCTGGTTGAGCAGGATGTCGCCCAGCTTCTGGCTGCGCAGGCTGGCCTGCATGCCCACGGCCTGGTCCACCTGGGCCGAGGTGATGGCCTGCTCGGCCACCAGGGCCTGGCCGATGGGCGGGCCGAACTGCGCGTCTTCGATGACCTCGCGCGGCACGAACAGGCGGGAGACGGCGCCGTGCGCATCTTGCGGCGGGAACAGGAAGAGGCCGAAGGCGGTGTCACTCCAGCCGATGGTCTGGCCGCTGAGCTCGCCACCGCCGCGCAGGTGCAGGGTGTAGTCGGTGACGGGCCGCTGCGCGAGCTCGCTGGGCAAGGCCGCCAGCCCTTCCGCACCGGGCACGGGCAGGACGCCGCGCTGCAATTGCAGGCTGCGGAACTGG
This sequence comes from uncultured Burkholderiales bacterium, assembly GCA_903871865.1. Taxonomy (GTDB): domain Bacteria; phylum Pseudomonadota; class Gammaproteobacteria; order Burkholderiales; family Burkholderiaceae_C; genus Aquabacterium. The sequence continues at coordinate 2,997 of CAIQIL010000596.1, read as the reverse complement.
GTGAAGCGCAGCGGCATCGTGGTGCGCGCTGGCGGCACCTGGATGTGCGCCACCTGCTCATCGGGCACGAAGAAAATGAGGCGCCCGCTCATGACCCGGCCGTTGAGGCCGACGATCTCGCAGGGCTCGTGGCCGCTTTGGGCACGGGCGGGCGGGTAACTGGCAAAGGGTGGCGTGGGCCAGCGGAAACCCGCGGGTTCGCCACTGGCGTCCACCACGGTGTCGGGGGCGGGCGTCAGGCTGACCGCAGGCACAGGGGCCGGCGGCATGGCGGGAGTCGGCTGCGTGGAGGTGTCGGGCATGGCCAGGGGTGCACGGGTTTGGCGGGCAGGCACGGACGCCGCCCTGCGTGTCATGCTATGAAAGCACCCGCTGGCTGAAGCTCGGAAAAGCGGTGGAAAGCCGGTGGAAAGCCGATGAAAGCGCCGCCGTCAGAAGTCCAGCGGCTTGAAGTCCAGCAGCATCACAGGCTCGATGCGGCCCTGCTCGTTGAGGGGCAGCACCTCGGTGCGGTCGAGCGCGCGCAGCACCGCGGCGTCCCAGGCCGGCACCCCCGAGGTCACCAGGATCTTGCGCGAGACGATGCGGCCATCGGGCGCGCAACGCACCTCGACCTGGGCCAGCGGGTTGCCGCTGATGGCGTCGGTGAAGACGACGTTGGGCTTGATGCGCGCGATCAGCCGGCCGATGTAGCTCTTGCTGGGCCCGGCCGATGCGGCTGCCCGCCCTGCCCCGCCCGGCCCGCCACCGAGGTCGAACATCATCCGTGCGAGGTTGGCCTGGCGCAGGGCTTCGCGCTCGGCGGCGCTTTGTTTGTCGGCCTTGGGGTCGGGCTTGCTGTCTGGCTTGGCTTCGGCTTTGGGCGGCGTTTTCGCGTCGGCCTTGGCTTTGGGTTCCGGCTTGGGCTCAGGTTTGGCCTCGGGCTTGCGGCTGGGCTTGGGCGGCGTGGTGTCGAAGGTCTCCTTCGGCTCCTTGCGCTTCTTTTCCTTGACCTCTTTCTTGGGCGGCGTGCGATCGGCCACGATGTCGGGCTTGGCCTCGACCCGGGGCTCGGCCTGCGGCGTGGGCTTCGGGACCGGCGGAGGCTCGACCTGGGGCGGCACGGGCTTGGGCTCAGGGGCAGCCTCCGGCGGAGGCGGCGGTGCGGCGGCCGGGCCGGCGGCGCGCGGGATCTCCGACCACACCTCGGCCTCCACGGCCACCTCGGTCTGCACCTTCCAGTTCACGGCCAGGCTCAGGGCGAGCACCAGGCCCAAGTGGGCCAGCACGGCCAGCGACACGCCGGGGCCCCAGCGATCGTCCTGGCTCGGGCGCCAGCCCGGCCCGCCCTTGATGGCGACCGCACCGATGGGGTCATGGCCCAGACCAGCTGCCACCGCCTCAGCCTCCCGTGGTCCGCACAGACAGGCCCACACGGGCCACACCGGCGCGCTGCAGCACGTCCATCACGTGCACGACCGACTCGTAGCGGATGTCCTTGCGCGCGCTGATGATGACGGGCACGCCCGTCGGGCCACCTTCGGCCTCGGCCTGCACGGCCTTGACCTGCTCGGGCAACTCCTTCAGCGACAGGCGCTGCCACTCGGCGCGGTTGACGCGCATGCGCACGCGCTCGTCGTCGTCGAGCACCACCTCGACGACCTTCTCCGGGGCCTGCTTGGCCTTGCCGATGCTGGGCAGGTCCACCACGCCCGTGGGCAGCAGCGGCGCGCTCACCATGAAGATGATCAGCAGCACCAGCATCACGTCGATGAAGGGCACCATGTTGATCTCGTTGCGGGTGCGCCGGCGTCGGCCACCGCCCCGGGCGTTGAGTTCGGCCATGGTTCAGCGCCCCTGGGGCTGGCGTGCGGCGAGGGCCGCGGCCAGTGCTGCGGCATCGGGCTGACCCACACCTGCCGGCAGGGCCGGTGCAGCGTTGCGCGCCAGGATGTTGGAGAACTCCTCGATGAAGGACTCCATCTGGATGGCGATGCGGTCGATGTCTCGCGCAAACCGGTTGTAGGCCAGCACCGCGGGGATGGCGGCGAACAGGCCGATGGCCGTGGCCACCAGCGCTTCGGCGATGCCGGGCGCCACCGTGGCCAGCGAGACCTGCTGCACGTTGGACAGCCCCGTGAAGGCGTGCATGATGCCCCACACCGTGCCGAACAGGCCGATGTAAGGCGAGACCGAGCCGACCGAGCCGAGGAAGTCCAGGCGGGACTCGACCACGTCCATCTCGCGCTGGTAGCTGGCGCGCATGGCACGGCGGGCGCCGTCCAGCAGCACGTTGACGTCGGTGACGCGGCGTTCGCGCTGCTTCATGAACTCGCGCATGCCGGCGGCGAAGATGCGCTCTTGCGGCGAGGCCGGGCCGTTGCCGCTGCTGGCGTCCTGGAAGAGCTCCTGCAGGGTGCGGCCAGCCCAGAATTCGCGGTCAAAGGCATCGTTGTCCTGGCGCACGCGCTTGAGGCCCAGCACTTTGGCGAAGATGATGCTCCAGCTGGTCAGCGAGACCAGCATCAGGATGGCCATCACGATCTGCACCACCACGCTGGCGTGCAGCACCAGGTGAAGGATCGACAGGTCTTGGTTCATGGGGCGAGGGCTCCGTGGTCGGCCTGGGGTTCAGGCTGGGGTGTGGGCGGGGGTGTCGGTGGAGCTGCCAGCGTTCGCAGGCAGCGGCTCGGGCAGGCAGCCCAGGATGCGTTGCGGGATGCGGCCCGGGCGCAAGACCGGCTCGGCAGCATCGGCCGCACCGGCCACCACAGCCGCCTGCACCCAGCCGATGCGGATGCGACCGCTGACCAGCAAGGTGCCGTTGCGCCAGACCTCCTGCGCGAACACGACGCTGGCGCGGCCGCGCTCGACCACGGCCACCGTCACGTTGAGCAGGTCGTCGAGGCGGGCGGGCTGCAGGTAGCGCAATTGCGTGTCAGCGACGACGAACATGCCCTCGCCGCTGCGGCGCATGCCTTCCTGGTCGAAGCCCAGGGCGCGCAGCCACTCGGTGCG
>CAIQIL010000595.1 GCA_903871865.1 uncultured Burkholderiales bacterium | reverse complement strand
GGGCCAGCCCAATTCGTGTTCACGCAGCGGTGCCGAAAACTTGAGCAACGTGCCGATGATATGGCCCGACGCCACCGCCGCGATGCCGCCCTGGGCGCCACGGATCAGTCCTTGGGCGTGGGGCAGGCTGCTGGCCTCGCCCAGGCCCCAGGCGAGCAGCAGCATCAAGGCCATGGGCGCAAGGATCATGCCGGCCAGGGCGGTGAGGGCACCGCGCCAACCGAAGAAGCGGTCGCCGATCATCAGCGACAGGTTGCAGACGTTGGGGCCGGGCAGCACCTGGGCCGAGGCGAGCATGTCCACGAACTCGCGCGCGTCCAGCCAGCGGCGGCGCTCGCACAGCTCGCGCTGCGCCACGGCGATCACGCCGCCAAAGCCCTGCAAGGCCAGCAAGGTGAAGGCGATGAACAGCTCGCGCAGGGAGGCCGGGCGGGCCAGCGCTGGCGTGTCAGCCATACACGGCCACGACCTGGTATCCCAGTGCGGCGAGCTGGCCGTCAGGCGTCCACAGCGTGGTCTTTTCGTTGACGTAGCCGTCGCCGGTGGCCAGGGCGTCTTTGTCCATGCGCCAGAACGCGGTGGTGGCGTCCAGCTCGACCGGGCGCAACTCCAGGGCCCAGGACACCGACGAGGCCGGTGCGAAGCCGTTGAGCTGGGCCAGGGCGGGGGTCGGGCCGGCGTCGGCCAGCAGCACCGATTGCAGCTCGTTGTCGATGCCTTCAGGTGCGCGCAGGCGCACGTGGGTGCGGCTGTGCCATTCCTGCGAGCCGGTGAAGGGCATGCCGCCTTCGGCCTGGCGGAACTCCAGGTGCTGCGTGAAGGCGGGCGTGATGCCCGGCACGAAGGGCCACAGGAAGGCGCTGTCGGGGTCCTTGGCCACGGGGTGGTGGTCCGGGCGCAGGTGGGGCAGGGTGGACGTGCGCGCCGCGCCGAACACACCGAGCAGCACGCCGCCGACCTGTTCGACGCCGGCCTCATCGGCCTGCAGCACGCGCGCTTGCACCTGGCGGATGTTCTTGCCCTGGCGCAGCAGCACGACCTCGACGTCGAAGGTGCCGGGGCTGACCGGGCCGACGAAGTTGGTCTGCAGGGCGCGCAGGGGCCAGTCGCTGCCGCACACGTCGCGCATGGCCTGCACGGCCAGGGCGGACAGCACCCCGCCGAAAGTCGTGCGGCCCTGTTGCCAGTCCGGGCTGACGTGGAAGCGAACGCGTTGCTGCGGTCCGGCGTCAATGCGTTCGCGGCGGGACAGCAACTCGGCCAGGGTGGCGGTTGGGCTCGTGGCGTTGTCGGCGGAGGGTGCGAACAGGTTCATGGCAGGCACGTCGTGTGGAGGTGAAGCATTATCGAACGATCGTGCTTTTTTGTGCGCGCCGCCTGTTGACGTCGTTTTGACCCCGCTGCCGACAGGGGCGACTCAGTGGCGCGTCAGCATCTGGGAGATCTGGGCGGCGGGCACGGGCCGGCTGTACAGGTAGCCCTGGGCCACGTCGCAGCCCAGGCTGCTCAGGAAGGCCTCCTGGTCGGGCATTTCCACACCCTCGGCGACCACGTGCAGGCGCAGGCCGTGCGCCATCGAGATCATGGTGCTGACCAGTTGGCCGTCGTTGTCGTTGCTGGGCAGGTCCTGCACGAAGCTGCGGTCGATCTTCAGCTGCTGCACGGGG
>CAIQIL010000594.1 GCA_903871865.1 uncultured Burkholderiales bacterium | reverse complement strand
CTTGCGCTCGGTGATGTCCCGCGAGATCAGCAAGAAAGTCGGGCTGCCGTGGTCCAGCGCGGCCTTGCGCGCCACCGAGATCTCGAACCAACGCTGCCCGGCTGGCACCTGCAGTGCCAATTCTCGGCCCCAGACGGCGCCCGACACGGCCGCATCGTCGAGGGCTTGCTGGATGGCTTGGGCGGCGTCGGCGGGCATGACTTCGTGCACGGTGCGACCCAGCAGCGACTGCGGCGCCTGCACGACCAGCTCTGGCCGCACGGCCAGCACACGCAGGTAGCGGCCGCGGGCGTCGAGTTCGAACAACAGGTCGGGGATGGCGTGCCAGGTGGCCGACAGCTCCTGGCGCAAGGCCTCCAGTCCGCCCGCGAGCTGGTCGATTTCAAGGAAGCCGCCGCGTGGCACGGGCACCGACAGGTCGCTGGCGCGCAGGGCTTTGGCGGCGGTGTTCAGTTGTGCCAAGGGCTGCGTCACGTGGCGGCCCAGCCACCAGGCCATCAGCCCGAACACGGCCAGCAGACCGGCAAGCTCGGGCAGGCGTGCCTGCACCTCACTGCGGGTGGTGGCCTTGCGCTGCTCGCGCAGGTCGTAGGCCACATAGACCAGCCCGCGCCGTGAGCTGCGCAGTTCGTCGCTTTGCAGGGGCAGCTCGAAAGATTGCACGGCGTCCATCTGGTTGCCGTCGGCTTGCATCTGCCACAGGGGCATGCGGCTTTGCGTGGCCTGCGTCATCCTCTGGCCGACCAGCTCCGGGGCGACTTCCTTGAGGCTGCGGCCTCGCCAGGCCGCGCGGTGGGCGTTCAGCACCGTGCCCTGTTCGTCGAGCAGCAGCACCCTCTGCACCTGAGGCCGGCTGGCGATCTGCGCCACTTCCGCGGCCACCAGCGACGATGTGGACCCCATGCCTTCGTTGGTCAGGCGCACGAGCCGGGACACGTCGGCCAGCACGGAGCGCCGGGCTTCCTCCGTGAGGTGCCGTTGCTGCTGCTGCAGGCTGAGGAACACGGAGACCGCGCCAGTGATCAGCATTAGGGCCAGCAAGGCCAGCGGCAAAAACACGCGCAAGGATCGGACGTTCATGCGGCCTCGGGCAGGAATCGGGGGTCACAGAGGGTGGCCGCGTCGGGCAGGCCTAGCGGCAACTTGGCATGCACCATGAGTTGCCCGACCGAGCGCGCCGACGCGCTCAGCCCCGGGTTGTGGCCGGCCAGCCAGCCTCGGTTGGCCGCGGCATCGGCCAGGCGGATGCCCGCAAAGGCCGCGAGCACCGCATCGGGTGCGATCTGCTGGTGCTGGGCCAGCAGCCGGGCGGCGTTGGCCGGGTTGCTGCGCAGGTGCTGCAGGGCCTGGAAATGGCCGTCGAGCAACTGGCGGAGTTGCTCGCCCTGGCGGGGCGTGATCTGGGCAGACACTGCCAGCACATCGACGATGAGGCCGGGGAAGCGGCTGCTGTCCAGCAGGGGGCGGGCACCGAGGGCGCGCAGGCGCGAGGCCATGGGCTCGAAGGTGATGACCGCGTCGATGTGTTGGGCGGCATAGGCTGCGACGTGCTGGTCGGCCGTCAGGGGCACTTTGACCACGTCCGTGGG
>CAIQIL010000593.1 GCA_903871865.1 uncultured Burkholderiales bacterium | reverse complement strand
GTCGTGATGCCCAACGGCACCGGCAAGACCAAGCGCGTCGCCGTGTTCGCCCAAGGCGCCAAGGCTGACGAAGCCCGCGCCGCTGGCGCCGACGTCGTCGGCATGGAAGACCTGGCCGAGCAAGTCAAGGCTGGCAACATCAACTTCGACGTGGTCATCGCCTCGCCGGACACGATGCGCATCGTCGGTACCCTGGGTACCGTGCTGGGCCCCCGCGGCCTGATGCCCAACCCCAAGGTTGGCACCGTGACCCCGGACGTCGCCACCGCCGTCAAGAACGCCAAGGCTGGCCAGGTCCAGTTCCGCGTTGACAAAGCCGGCATCATCCACGGCACCATCGGCCGTCGCTCTTTCGAAGACGACAAGCTCAAGGGCAACCTGGCTGCGTTGCTCGAAGCCCTGACCAAGCTGAAGCCTGCTTCCAGCAAGGGTGTGTACCTGCGCAAAGTCGCCGTGTCCTCGACCATGGGTCTGGGCGTGCGCGTCGATGTGAACAGCATCACCGCGGGCTGATCCGGTTCTGGATCGCACATGACATCGTCGGTGGCGCCCCTGTGGCGTCGCTGACCAGGCACCGCGAGAGTCTGGCGCGGAGGGCTTGACATAAATTGGTGGGCTGGCGCCCGGTGGCATGCCACTGAGCGCCAGGCTATCAAAGACCGTAGGCGTCGAAGCACGCGCTTGTTCAGGCGTGCCCAGGCTTAATCCCCCAGCCTACGCAGATGGCGTACCCGCTGTTGAAGGTTTCCGCGTCGTTGTCGTGACGGTGTGGGTTCCGAGGCAGAAGGTCGCTGCAACCGGGTGTGCCCGGAGGTCACCGCACCTGGTGGTGCTTTGGCCAAAAGGCATGTTTTAAGGAGTAGACCTTGAGTCTCAATCGCAACGAGAAAGAAGCCGTGATCGCGGAAGTGGCTGCCCAAGCGGGCAAGTCGCAAACGCTGGCACTGGCTGAGTACCGCGGTCTCACCGTGGCTCAACTGGACGCGCTGCGCAAGACCGCCCGTGCACAAGGTGTGTATCTTCACGTGCTGAAGAACACCCTGGCACGCCGCGCTGTTGCCGGCACGCCGTTTGAAGTCGCGGCCGAGAGCATGAGCGGCCCGCTGATCTATGGCTTCTCTGAAGATGCCGTGGCAGCTGCCAAGGTGATCGCTGACTTTGCCAAGGGCAATGACAAGCTGGTCATCAAGGCTGGCGCTTACGCCGGCAAGGCCCTGGACGCCAATGGCGTCAAGGCCCTGGCCTCGATCCCGAGCAAGGAAGTGCTGCTGGCCCAGATCTGTGGCCTGCTGCAATCGCCGATCTCGGGTCTGGCACGCGTGCTGGCCGCCGTGGGCGAACAAAAGGGTGGTGGCGCAGCCGCCCCCGCCGAGGCTGCAGAAGCCCCGGCCGCAGAAGCCCCGGCCGCCTGAGCAACCGCTCCGTACTGAATCCAACCTTTTACCGATATTTAGGAACCCAAAATGGCATTCGATAAAGACGCATTCCTGACCGCCCTGGACAGCATGTCCGTGATGGAACTCTCCGAGCTGGTCAAGGCCATCGAAGAGAAGTTCGGCGTGTCCGCAGCCGCCATGGCCGCTCCCGCTGCTGGTGGCGCTGGTGGCGCTGCTGCTGCCGTGGAAGAGAAGACCGAAGTCAACGTCGTTCTGACCGGCGCTGGCGCCAACAAGGTCGGCGTCATCAAGGCCGTGCGCGAAATCACCGGCCTGGGTCTGAAGGAAGCCAAGGACCTGGTCGACGGCGCCCCCAAGAACGTCAAGGAAGGCGTTGCCAAGGCCGACGCCGAAGCCGCCGTCAAGAAGCTGGTGGAAGCTGGCGCCACCGCCGAACTCAAGTAATTTGGCGCGGCTGCCCGTTTCGACGGGCAGTCTCCCGAATCACAAGTTCAGACAGCTGCTCCCTGCTGGGGGCAGCTTTCGGCTTTTCAGGGTGCAAAATCCCTGAGGGCACCCGAAAGGCCCCCCGGTGGTAGTACACTGGAAGGCTTTTCGAGTGTTCTCTGAACCGACTGCGGAGAACTGGTTTGGTCGAGCCCCTGTGCAACGCAGGGGTTGTCTGCCAGCGGTTGGTAGTGGCCAACCACCAAGCCTCAGATGCAATATCTGAACGGCCAGTCGCCGAACAATCGGTCACGTTCCAGGCCCCGTCCTCGGCCAGGACGGGGCCTGAATTCGAAGCGGATCACCCCGTCGGGTGTCCGAAACGGAGAGTTTATGGCGCAAGCAACCCCCTACAGCTACACCGAGCGCAAGCGGATTCGCAAGAGTTTTGGCAAGCGTGGCAGCGTGCTCAATGTCCCTTACCTGCTGACGATGCAGAAGGACTCCTACGTCGCGTTCCTGCAAAAGGACGTGCCGCCACAGCAGCGCAAGCCCGAAGGCCTGCAAGCCGCTTTCGTCTCGGCGTTCCCCATTGTTTCGCACAATGGTTTCGTCGAGATGAAATTCATCGAGTTCAACATCGCCAAACCGGCGTTCGATGAGCGTGAGTGCCAGCTGCGGGGTCTGACCTTCGCGTCGGCCGTGCGTGCACGTCTGCAGATGATCATCTATGACCGCGAGACCTCCACCTCGCAGTCCAAGGTGGTCAAGGAAGTAAAGGAACAAGAGGTCTACATGGGCGAAGTGCCCCTGATGACCGACTATGGCTCCTTCATCATCAACGGCACCGAGCGCGTCATCGTGTCTCAGCTGCACCGTTCGCCTGGTGTGTTTTTCGAGCACGACAAGGGCAAGACCCACTCCTCGGGCAAGCTGCTGTTCTCGGCACGCATCATCCCCTACCGTGGCTCCTGGCTGGACTTCGAATTCGATCCGAAGGACCTGCTGTACTTCCGTGTGGACCGCCGCCGCAAGATGCCGGTGACGACCCTGCTGAAGGCCATCGGCATGAACAACGAGCAGATCCTGGCCACGTTCTTCCAGAACGACCAGATCAAGCTGATGGACGCTGGCGCGCAACTGGCCTTCGTGCCCGAGCGTTTCAAGGGCGAAGTGGCCCGCTTCGACATCACCGACAAGGCCGGCGCCGTCGTCGTGGAAAAGGACAAGCGCATCACCGCGCGTCACACCCGCGCCCTGGAGCAGTCCGGCACCACGCACATCAGCGTGCCCGAAGACTTCCTGCTGGGCCGCGTGCTGTCCAAGAACCAGATCGACCCCGACACGGGCGAGCTGATCGGCAAGGCCAACGAAGAGCTGACCGAAGCGCTGCTCAAGAAGTTGCGCTCGGCCGGCATCCTCGACATCGAGGTGCTCTTCACCAACGAGCTGGACCAAGGCGCCTACATCTCGCAAACGCTGGCCACCGACGAGACGGCCGACGAACTGGCCGCCCGCGTCGCCATCTACCGCATGATGCGTCCTGGCGAGCCGCCGACCGACGACGCCGTGCAGGCCCTTTTCCAGCGCCTGTTCTATTCGGAAGACACGTACGATCTGTCGCGCGTGGGCCGCATGAAGTTCAACGCCCGCGTGGGCCGCGACATCGCCACCGGTCCGATGACCCTGTCCAACGACGACATCCTGTCGGTCGTGAAGATCCTGGTCGAGCTGCGCAATGGTCGCGGCGAAGTCGACGACATCGACCACCTGGGCAACCGCCGCGTGCGTTGCGTGGGCGAACTGGCCGAAAACCAGTACCGCTCGGGCCTGGCGCGCATCGAGAAGGCCGTCAAGGAACGTCTGGGCCAGGCCGAGACCGAAGCCCTGATGCCGCACGACCTGATCAACTCCAAGCCGATTTCTGCGGCCTTGAAGGAGTTCTTCGGTGCGTCGCAGCTGTCGCAGTTCATGGACCAGACCAACCCCCTGTCGGAGATCACGCACAAGCGTCGCGTCTCCGCCCTGGGCCCGGGCGGTCTGACCCGCGAGCGCGCTGGCTTCGAAGTCCGTGACGTGCACCCGACCCACTACGGCCGCGTCTGCCCGATCGAAACGCCGGAAGGCCCGAACATCGGTCTGATCAACTCGCTGGCCCTGTACGCCCG
>CAIQIL010000592.1 GCA_903871865.1 uncultured Burkholderiales bacterium | reverse complement strand
TGGGGCCGCATCGTCAACATCGCCTCGGCCCATGGCCTGGTGGCCTCGGCCGGCAAGTCGGCCTATGTGGCGGCCAAGCACGGCCTGGTCGGTCTGACCAAATCGGCCGCGCTGGAAACCGCCACCACCGGCATCACCGCCAACGCGGTGTGCCCGGGCTGGGTGCTGACGCCGCTGGTGCAAAAGCAGATCGATGCCAAGGCCGAGCGCGAAGGCGTGTCCGTGGCCGAAGCGCAAAAAGGCCTGCTGGGCGAAAAGCAGCCCTCGCTGCAGTTCGTCACGCCGGCCCAGCTGGGCGACCTGACCGTCTTCCTGTGCTCGCCCGGTGCCGACCAGGTGCGTGGTGCCGCCTGGAACATGGACGGCGGCTGGCTGGCGCAGTGAGCGCTGCCTGATGCCGTGGCCATGCGGACGGGTACGGGTACGGGTTCGGGGACGATGTCAGGCGTGACGGAGGGGGTGCCAGCCCAAAGCCCAAGTGACGCGTTCTTGGCTGGCAACGGCCTGCCGGAGCGCTGGCAAGGCCGCGAGCACTTCGTCATCCTGGCGACCGGCTTCGGGCACGGCGAGGATGTGTTGGCGGTGTGGGCCGCCTGGCGGGCCGACCCGCGGCGCTGCGACCGGCTCACGGTCATCGCGATCGACCCCCAGCCCCATGCACCGCGGGGCGAGGACGGTGGCCGCCACCCATGGGCCCCATGGGCATCTCGGTTGGCGGACCTCTGGCCGCCCATGACGCCCGGGTGGCATCACCTGTGGCTGGACGATGCCCCTGCAGCGGTCAGCGATGGCGAGCATCCCGAGCAAGGCCGCCCCCAACACCTCCGGCTGATGCTGGGCGTGGGCGAGGTCGCCGACCTGCTGCCCAGCCTGGTCGCGTCGGTGGATGCGTTCTGCCTGCACGCCTGTCCCGATGCAAGCGGCGCTCCAGACCAGGCTGCGCGCTGGGTTGCCCGCTTGAACCGGCTGGCGGCAACGGGTGCGACGGCCGTGGTCGCATCGCCGTCACCAGAGGTGCTCAGCGCCTTGCAAAGCGCCCAGTTTGAGCTGCAAGCAGCGGTCATCGCGGCCCACACCCACACTCACATCCACACGCGCGCCAAGTTCGCACCCAGGTTCGTGCCGCCGCCTTCGCCCGGCGGCTTGTGGCCCGCTGCGGCACCAGCGCACCGCCACGCCCTGGTGATTGGCGCTGGCCTGGCGGGTTGCAGCGCGACGTGGTCACTGACAAGGCAAGGCTGGCGTGTGACCTTGCTGGACGCCGCCGAGAGCCCGGCACAAGGCGCCTCCGGCAACCCCGGCGGGCTCTTCCACAGCATCGTCCATGGGGAAGATGGCATCCACGCGCGGGCGCACCGTGCCGCGGCACTGGCCACCTGGGCGCGTGTGCACGAAGCGCTGGCGCGTGGCGACCTGCCAGGACAATGCCAAGGCCTGCTGCGCCTCGACGCCCGCATGGACGAGGCCGGCGCCCAGGCGCTGCTGGCGCGTCAACCCTGGCTGGCCGAGCAGGCGCATTGGCTGAACCAGGCCGATGCCCAGGCGCTGTCCGGCTTGCCCGTGCCCAGCGGCGGCTGGCACTTCCTGCAAGCAGGCTGGCTGCAACCGGGTGCCTACGCCGAATGGCTGCTGGCGGAAGCCGCCACCCGGGCCGGCGCCGCCTTGCAGACACGCTGGTCGTGCCAGGTGGCCCGCATCCAACGCGACGAGGCCCGAGGGCTCTGGCAAGCACTGGACGCGCAAGGCCAAACCCTGGCAGAAGCGCCGTCCCTTGTGCTGGCCAACGCCTGGCAGGCCAAGGCCCTGCTGGACACCC
>CAIQIL010000591.1 GCA_903871865.1 uncultured Burkholderiales bacterium | reverse complement strand
GCCCGGTGGCGTCGCAAGAAGCCATCAAGATGCTGGGCACCAATGGTGGCGGCTTCTTCAATGCCAACTCGGCCCACCCCTTCGAGAACCCCACGGCCCTGAGCAACCTGGCGCAGATGCTGGCGATCTTCCTGATCCCGGCTGCGCTGTGCTTCAGCTTCGGGCGCATGGTGGGTGACAGCCGCCAGGGCTGGAGCGTCATCACCGTGATGTTCACACTCTTCGTGGCCGGCGCCTGGGCCTCGGCGCACTTCGAGCAGCAGGGCAACCCGCAGCTCGCAGCCCTGGGCGTGGACCAGAGCCAGGGCGCTGCGCAGGCCGGCGGCAACATGGAGGGCAAGGAAGTGCGCTTTGGCATCGCTGCCTCCACGTTGTTCGCCACCGTCACCACCGCCGCATCGTGCGGTGCGGTCAACGCCATGCACGACGCCTTCACCCCCTTGGGTGGCATGGTGCCGCTGGTCAACATGCAGCTGGGCGAAGTGGTTTTCGGTGGGGTGGGCACAGGCCTCTACGGCATGCTGGTGTTCGCCATCCTGGCCGTTTTCATATCGGGCCTGATGATCGGCCGCACGCCGGAATACCTGGGCAAGAAGATCGAGGCCTTCGAGATGAAGATGGTCTCGCTGGCCATCCTCGTCACCCCGGTGCTGGTGCTGACCGGCACCGCCATCGCGGTGAGCACCGAGGCCGGTCGGGCGGGCATCGCCAACCCAGGCCCCCACGGCTTTTCGGAAATCCTCTATGCCTTGACCTCGGCGGCCAACAACAACGGCAGCGCCTTCGCAGGCCTGTCTGCCAACACGCCCTTCTACAACGTGCTGCTTGCGGTGGCCATGTGGTTCGGCCGCTTCGGCGTGATCGTGCCGTGCTGGCCATCGCCGGTGGCCTGGCCGCCAAGAAGCGCCTGGCCGTCACCCCTGGAACCATGCCGACCCACGGGCCGCTGTTCGTGGGCCTGCTGCTGGGCACCGTGCTGCTGGTGGGCCTGCTGAACTACGTGCCCTCGCTGGCGCTGGGCCCGGTCGTCGAGCACCTGATGCTCTGGAAGTGAGACACCCCATGACACACACTGCTTTCCGTCTGTTCGATGCGGCGCTGATGCGGCCCGCGCTGCTGGACGCCTTCAAGAAGCTCGACCCGCGCGTGCAATGGCGCAACCCCGTGATGTTCGTGGTCTATGTGGGCAGCATCCTGACCACAGGGCTGAGCGTCCAGGCACTGCTGACCCAAGGCCACGGCGAGGGCGAGGCTTCAGCTGGCTTCGTGGTGGCCATCGCCTTGTGGCTGTGGTTCACAGTTCTGTTTGCCAACTTCGCCGAGGCCCTGGCCGAAGGCCGCAGCAAGGCCCAGGCCGCGTCGCTGCGCGACCTCAAGAAACAGACCTGGGCGAAGAAGCTGGAAGCGCCGCGCAGCGACGCCAAGTGGCACCCCATCGAGTCCAGCGAACTGCGCAAGGGCGACCTGGTCATGGTGCAAGCCGGTGACATCGTCCCTGCCGACGGCGAGGTGATAGAGGGCGTGGCCTCGGTGGATGAGAGCGCCATCACGGGCGAGTCGGCCCCGGTCATCCGCGAATCGGGCGGGGATTTCTCAGCCGTCACCGGCGGCACCCGGGTGCTGTCCGACTGGGTCATGGTGCGGGTGTCGGTGAACCCCGGCGAGACCTTCGTGGACCGCATGATCGCCATG
>CAIQIL010000590.1 GCA_903871865.1 uncultured Burkholderiales bacterium | reverse complement strand
CAGAGCCGCCATTTCAACTGGATCGACATCGGCCGCGTGTCGGACTACTGGGCCGTCTGCCAGCGCGTGCTGGCCGGTGATGTGGCCCAGATGGACATGCCCGGCAAGGAAGTGCGCCCGGGCGTTTGGGTGGGCCTGAACACCCGCATCGACTGGGACACGGTGAAGATCAGCGGGCCGGTGTACATCGGCTCGGGCACCTGCGTGGAGCCGGGCGTGACGCTCGAAGGCCCGTGCTGGATCGGCCACGGCAGCCGCCTGCGCCAGGGTTGCAGCGTCAAACGCAGCGTGTTGTTCGAGTACACCCGCGTGTCCGAGAACACGGTGTTCGAAGACGTCGTGGCCTCGCCGCAGTACTGCGTGGACCGCCACGGCAAGACCACCTACCAGGGTGACGAGACCACCTCGCTGCGCTGGGGAGATGCCCGCGCTTGATCCGTGGCGCATGACGGACAATACCGACATGCGCAAGATTCTGGTCACCGGCGCCGCCGGCTTCATCGGGATGCACGTGTCACAGGCGCTGCTGGCGCGTGGCGACACCGTCATCGGTCTGGACAACCTCAACGACTACTACGACCCGCAACTCAAGCGGGACCGTGTGGCGGCGTTGCAGGCGGGCCCGGACGCCGGTCGTTTTCAGTTCGTGGAAGCCGACCTGGTGGACACGGCCGGGCTCCATGCCCTGTTCGATGCCCACGGCTTCGACGGCGTGGTGCACCTGGCCGCCCAGGCCGGGGTGCGTTACTCGCTGACCCACCCGCTCGCCTACGCCCAATCCAACCTGGTGGGCTTCGTGAACATGCTGGAGGCCTGCCGCCACCACCGCACGGTGCACCTGGTCTATGCCAGCAGTTCCAGCGTCTATGGCGGCAACACCCGCATGCCGTTTTCCGAGAACGACGCGGTGGACCACCCCGTCAGCCTGTACGCGGCCACCAAGAAGGCCAACGAGCTGATGGCCCACACCTACAGCCACCTCTACGGCCTGCCGACCACCGGCCTGCGCTTTTTCACGGTCTATGGGCCCTGGGGCCGACCGGACATGGCGCCGATGCTGTTCACGCGCGCCATCCTGGCCGGTGAACCCATCAAGGTGTTCAACCACGGCCAGATGCAGCGCGACTTCACCTTCATCGACGACATCGTCGCCGGGGTGGTGGCCACGCTGGACCGTCCGCCGGTGGCCGATGACGCCTTCGACCGCGCCGCGCCCCAGGCATCGGGCTCCTGGGCGCCCTACAAGGTGTTCAACATCGGCCACAGCGAACCCGTGCAGCTGATGGACTTCATCCGCACCCTGGAAAGCGCCCTGGGCGTGAGCGCGCAGCTCGATCTGCAACCCATGGCCCCCGGCGACGTGCCAGCCACCTACGCCGACGTCAGCGCCCTGCAGGCCTGGACGGGCGTGGCGCCACACACCGGCCTGAGCGAGGGCATTGGCCGCTTCGTGGCCTGGTACCGGCAGTACCACCGCGCCTGAGGCCCCCGGCCATCTGTCAGAATCTCCCCTTCCCTTCACATTCCACAGATCCAACACCATGAAAGTTTCTGTTGTCGGCACCGGCTACGTCGGCCTGGTCACGGGCGCTTGTCTCGCCGAAATGGGCAATGACGTGCTGTGCCTGGACGTGGACCCGAACAAGATCCGCATCCTGGAAGAAGGCGGCATCCCCATCCACGAACCGGGCCTGGACCTGGTCGTGGCGCGCAACGTGAAGGCTGGCCGCCTGCACTTCACCACCGACATCGAGCGCGCGGTGGCGCACGGCACCATCCAGTTCATCGCCGTGGGCACGCCCCCCGATGAAGATGGCAGCGCCGACCTGCAGTACGTGCTGGCCGCGGCCCGCAACATCGGCCGCCTGATGACGGACTACAAGGTCATCGTGGACAAGTCCACCGTGCCCGTGGGCACCGCCGACAAAGTCCGTGCGGCCGTGGCCGACGAGCTGGCCAAACGAGGCAGCGACGTACAGT
>CAIQIL010000589.1 GCA_903871865.1 uncultured Burkholderiales bacterium | reverse complement strand
TCAAGCCCAACCTGATGTTCATCCTGGACAACTCGGGCTCGATGGCGTGGGATTTCCTGCCCGATGACACCGGTGACCGAGGCGCCTACAGCGTGTGGTCGTCGCAGTGCAATGGCGCGGCCTTCAACCCGAACGCCACCACCTCGCCCTACACGCTGCCCAAGACGGCCGATGGCCGCAACTACCCCAACCAGCCACTGACCGCGGCCTGGCCCGACGGTTTCCAGCCCACGCTGTCGTCGTCCACCGCCGTCACCTTGTCACTCAACACGAACACGCCCGACCCGGACGCCAGCACGCCGGTGACGCTGGACGCGTCGGTCAGCCTGAACTACGGCACGCTGTTCCTTGCCGTGGGCGACACCATCGCCGTCTATGAAAACGCGAGCACCGGCAGCGACATCACCCACTGGATGGTGGGCACCGTGGTGGCGCGCATCGGCTCGGGCACCAAGAACTCCAGCAGCTACACCTACACCCTGCGCTTCACGTTCTCGAGCGTGCGCAAAGGCACCGTGTCCAGTTGGGTGCTGGGCAAGCTGAGCACGGTCAACCTCTCGGCCACCAACAACAACCCGGCCACGCACTACTACTACAACTACACGGGCACGCAGACGCCCCAGTCCTGGGCCTACGACAGCGCCGGCAACTTCGACACCAGCAGCACCTTCGTCAACGAGTGCCTGAGCAACATCGGCTCGGGCCCGGGCAACAGCAAGTTCACCCAGGCGCTGCTCAGCAGCTTGTCGACCACCGACAAGCAGCGCTACGCCAACTGGTACGCCTACTACCGCACCCGCATCCTGATGATGCGTTCGGCCGCGGGCCGCGCCATGTTCGCGCTGGACAACCGCTACCGCGTGGGCTTCACCACCATCAACAAGAACAGCAGCTACAACACCGACATCACGGACACGCTGGGCAGCTTCCTGGGCACCAATGACTTCGGCTCCGACCAGAAGACCCTGTTCTTCAGCAACCTCTACGGTGCGCCGGTCGGGGGCTCCACGCCCTTGCGCCGCGCCCTGGCCAAGGTGGGCCGCTACTACGGCAAGAAGTTCACCGGTCAGATCGACCCCATCCAGAACGCCTGCCAGCGCAACTACAGCATCCTGACCACCGACGGCTACTGGAACGAAACCACGCTGCCCACCCAGCTCGACGGCAGCACCGCCATCGGCAACCAGGACTCGGACATCAACGCCACGCCGCGCCCGCAGTACGACGACAGCACCAACTACACCACGACCTCGGTGCGCACGAGCTACCGCAAGGGCTCGTCGTGCAGCCTCTTTGGCACCAGCTACTACTACACGCCCTACACCGAACAACAGGTGATGACGGTCACGCCCACCGGCACGACCTACTCCGACTGGGTGCTGCTCAACAACAACGCCGGCAGCGCCACCTGCCGCTCGTCGCAACCTGCGGCCAGCACGGTGCAAACGGCCAGCACCGGCGGCCCGGCCCCCAACACCCTGGCCGACGTGGCCGCCTACTACTACAACACCGACCTGCGCACCGACTTGGTGGACAGCGTGCCCTACTCGGACACCGACCCCAACCGCAAGCAGCACATGACGACCTACACGCTGGGCCTGGGCCTGAGCGGTCGCATGCGTTACGACGTCAACTACCTCACCGGGTCCTCCAGCGACTTCAACGACCTCAAGTCCGGCGCGAAGAAGTGGCCCATCCCGCCGCTGGACACCTCCAGCGACCCGGCCAAGATCGACGACCTCTGGCACGCCGCCGTCAACGGCCACGGCCGCTACTTCTCGGCGGGCAGCGCCGACGCCCTGGTCTCGGCCTTGAGCACGGCGCTCTCCGACATCACCGCCCGCGACGGCGCCGGCGCCTCGGCCGCCTCCACCTCGCTGCGCCCCGTGCTGGGCACCGACCAGGTCTTCATCGCGTCCTACCGCACGCAGAGCTGGAACGGCGAGCTCGAAGCCCGCACCATCACCATCAACACCGCCACCGACACGGTGTCCGTGGGCACGGAAAACAGCAACTGGAAGGCCAGCCCCCTGCTGGACGGCCGCGACTACAGCAGCCGCACCATCTACTACGCCCGCAAGACCACCTCGGGCAGCACCACCAGCCAGAGCCTGGGCAACTTCAGCTACACCAACCTGTCGTCCGACGTGGATGGCACCCTGCTGACCGGCTACTTCAACAACTACTGCGGCCAGTCGCCCCGGCCCACGCAGTGCTCGGCGCTGACCTCCACGCAGCAGACCAACGCCTCGGGCGCGGCCCTGGTGAACTTCATCCGCGGCGACCGCAGCAACGAAGGCACCCTCTACCGCAGCCGCCGCAGCACGCTGGGCGACATGGTGGACGCCTCGCCCGTGTACGTGGGCAAGCCGCCCTTCTCGTACACCAACAACGACTACCCCACCTACCAGACCAACAACGTCAACCGTTGCCCGGTGGTGTATGCCGCCGCCAACGACGGCATGCTGCACGCCTTCTCGGCCAAGTCCAGCACCAGCGCCACGTCCTGCCCGACGGCCGGCACCGAGCTGTGGGCCTACATCCCCCGCGCGGTGATGCCCAAGCTCTACATGCTGGGCGACAGCGACTACGGCAACCAGCACCGCTTCAGCGTCAACGCCACGCCCGTGGTGGCCGACATCTCCCACGTGGACAGCGGCGCCAACGTCTGGCAGACCATGCTGGTGGGCGGCCTGGGTGCCGGCGGCAAGGCCTACTACGCGCTGGACGTCACCTCGCCCAGCAGCCCGACCCTGATGTGGGAGTTCACCGACGCCGACCTGGGCCTGAGCTACGGCAACCCCGTCGTCACCCAGGTGCCTGACAGCAGCGGCGCCCGGGTCTGGGCCGTCGTCTTCACCTCCGGCATCAACAACAGCGGCAACGGCTACCTCTACGTGCTCAACGCCCGCACCGGCGCCATCATGTACAAGGTGCCCACGCTGGTGAACAACGCGGCCGTGGGCTCGTCGAGCAACCCCAGCGGCCTCACCAAGCTCAATGCCTGGATCTCGACCCCGTCGGACAACGAAGCGATGCGCTTCTACGCCGGCGACCTGCTGGGCAACCTGTGGCGCTTCGACGCCAACAACCTGACCGCCCCCACCGGCACCACCGCCGACACCCGTGCCGTGCGCCTGGCCCAGTTCACCAAGAACAGCACGGCCCAGCCCATCACGGTCAAGCCCGAGCTGGCCGAGGTGCGCTACGGCGGCTACAACTACCCGGTGGTGCTGGTCGGCACAGGCCGCTACCTGGGTGCCACCGACGCCATGGACACCACCACCCCCGCGTCCATCTACGCCGTCAAGGACCCGCTGACGGCCACCGGCTGGAGCAACATCCGCAGCAGCATGGTCGCCCAGACCCTGACCACCTCCGGCAACAACCGCACCGTCACCAAGAACGCGGTGGACTGGAGCAGCAGCACCGTGGCCGGCTGGTACATCGACCTGCCCGACCCGGGCGAGCGCGTGGCCGTGGGCATGAGCCTGGCTTACACCACGCTGACCGTGGCCAGCATCGTGCCGGCCACCGACGTGTGCAGCGGCTCGGGCTACTCCTGGCTCTATGACCTGGACATCGCCACCGGCTCGTATGTGCTGGAACAGGCCAGCACCCAGCTGGCCGGCTACAAGCGCTCGGTGGCCACCATGGGCATCAACACCCTGCAGTTCCAGGGCCGCTCGAAGTCCGGCCAGATCATCACCAACGCCGACGGCTCCACCGAGGTGCGTGACCACGTCAAGGCCCCGACGTCCACCGGCACCATGCGCCGCACCTCCTGGCGCGAACTGACGCAGTGAAGGCCATGACCGGCACGCTCACCGCCCCAGCGCTGACGCTCCCCAGGCCCCCCAGGCCCTTCGGCGGGTCGGGGCGCGTGGGCTGGTGCGTGCTGGCGGCGCTGGGCCTGCATGCCGCCCTCGGGCTGGGCCTGTTCCTGCGGGCACAGGCCCTGGTGCCGGGGCACACAGGCCAAACACCGGCCCAAACACCGGGCCCCTCACCCAGTCACAGCGCGGCCGCGTCGGCCAGGGCCACGGCCATGCAGGTGCGTTGGACCCTGTCCGAGCCCACCCGGATCGCCCAGGCCGACACCCCAGCGCCCGGGATGGCCGACGCCCCCGGCCCGGCAGAGGCCACCGCGCCTGCCCAGGCCACGACAGGCAGCCCAGCCGCCGCCCCCACCCTGGATGCGGCCGTGGACGCGCCCGTGCCCGCCGCGCCCACGCCCACATCGGCCCGCAACGACGGCAACGGCAGCGGCAACGGCAACGATGGCAGCAGCGACGCCCCCTTCACCGGCTACGCCCGCCGCGACATGCTCGACCGCCCGCCCCAGGCCCTGGGCATCGTCCAGATCAACTACCCGGCTGGCGTCGAGCCTGGCCGCGTCCGCACGGGCCGCCTGACCCTGTTCATCGACGAGGCCGGTGCCGTGCGCAAGGTCCTGGTGGTGACCCCGCCGAACACCGCCGACGCCCTGCCCGCGCCCTTCGTCGAAGCCGCCCGCGAGG
>CAIQIL010000588.1 GCA_903871865.1 uncultured Burkholderiales bacterium | reverse complement strand
TCCTTCTTCGGTGCCCTGTACTGGGCCCGCCTGCATGTCATGCCCAACCTCGGCAGCCTCGACAACGCCTTGCTGTGGCCGGACTTCAAAGCCATCTGGCCGTCCGAGCTGGCCGGTGCGACAGGCTCACCCGCAGGCACGGTCGAGCCCTTCCGGACCATGGGCCCCTGGCCCTTGCCCACGATCAACACCTTGCTGCTGCTGACCTCGGGTGTGACGCTCACCATCGCCCACCATGCGCTGTTGCAAAACCTGCGCGGCAAATGCATCACCTTCATGTGGGTCACCGTGCTGCTGGGCATGGCTTTCCTGGGTTGCCAGGCTTTCGAGTACTACGAGGCTTACCACCACCTGAACCTGAAGCTGTCGTCTGGTATTTACGGCTCCACCTTCTTCATGCTGACGGGTTTCCACGGCATGCACGTGTTCGTCGGCATGTTGATGCTGTTGTTCATCACGCTGCGCCTGCAAAAAGGCCACTTCACGGCCGACAAGCACTTTGGCTTCGAAGGTGCCGCCTGGTACTGGCACTTCGTGGACGTGGTCTGGCTGGGCCTGTACGTGGTGGTGTACTGGACCTGATGGGTGATCAGCGCGCCAGCGGGATGCCGGTGGGCTGGATCCAGCCCATCTGGTAAGAGATCAGGATGAAGGCGAACAGCGCGATCGACAGCGCCACCCGCAGCGCGAGCGCGCGGGCCATGCGCTTGCCTTTGGGTTCGCCAGGTTCTCCAGGTTTGCCGTTGCGGCCGCCCTGCAACATGGCCCGACCGGCCATGGCCAGTGCCCCGATGATGGCCAGCAGGCCCAGCAAGAAAACGAATTTCATGCCGGTGATTATGGTCTTCTGACCCGGTGGGAACCATGCGATGAACCCGGTGTGGACACGGTTGGTGGCGGTTGTGGCGGGTGTGCTCACCTGCCTGGCCACGGCGGGTCTGGGGCGCTGGCAGTTGCAGCGTGCCGACGGCAAACTGGCCGCGGCCGCGCTGATGCAGCGCCGTGCGGCCGAGCCCGCCTGGACAGCGGTCGATTGGCCGTGCGCCGCAGCAGGCACGCAGCCTGCAGCGAACTTGCCGGCCGATCGCACGGCGCGCCTGAGCGGGCGCTGGCTGTCGCAACGCACCGTCTTCCTCGACAACCGGCCGATGGACGGCAGCTCGGGCTTCATCGTGCTCACGCCCTTGCGCCTGAGCCAGGGGCCGTGCCAAGGGCAAGTCGTGCTGGTGCAGCGGGGCTGGGTGCCGCGCGATGTGCGCGACCGCCAGCGCGTGCCCGAGTGGCAGGACACCGATGCCGAGGTCTCGGTGCCCGGCCGCGTGGCGCCACAGCCATCCCGCACCTATGCCATCGGCGACGAGGCGCTGCCCGATGCGCGCCTGCACCGCGTCATCCGACAAAACGCCGATGCGGCCTTCTGGCAGGCCTGGTTGGGGCAAGCCCCGCTTGCAGGCGCCTTGCTGCAGACCGACGATGAACGGCCAAGCGGGGTGGCTTTGCTGCGCCACTGGACGGCACCCGATGCGGGCGTCGGCAAGCACCAGGCCTACGCCGCGCAGTGGTTTGCGCTCTCGGCCATCGCCGCGGGCCTCACACTGTGGTTCCAGTTCCTGCGGCCCCTTCACCGTGCTCGCTCCCTGGCCCATCCCGATCCTTCGCGCCCATGAGTTCTGCCTTGTCACCCCAGTTGCCCTCCAAGCCTTCCGCCAACGACCCGCTGGTGCAGCTCAGCGTGCACAGCCTGCCGCCGGCCGACAAGGCCCGACAGTCGCTCGACCAGCGCACCCGCGTGGGCCGCATCAAGATGCTGGCGGTCTGGGCGGTGTGTGCTGCGCCGGTGGTGGCCTCGTACTTCACGTACTACGTGCTGCGCCCGCAAGGTCGCACCAACTATGGCGAGCTCATCCAGCCGACGCGGCCGGTGCCTGCCGATGGCCAGCTGGTGTTGACCGATCTGCAAGGCCAGCGTGTGCAGCCCAACGCGCTCAAAGGCCAGTGGCTGCTGGTGTCGGTGGCGGGTGGCGCGTGCGATCCCGCCTGCGAGCAGCACCTCTACCAGCAGCGTCAGTTGCGCGAGATCCTGGGCAAGGACAAGGACCGCATCGACCGCGTCTGGCTGGTCACCGACCAGGCGCCGGTGCGCCCGTCGCTCTTGCCCGCCATGCAGCAGGCCTGGACCCTGCGTGCCGACCCCGCCGCCGTGGCCCGCTGGTTGCAGCCGGAACCCGGTCAGCCGCTGTCGGCCCATTTCTACCTGGTGGACCCCCGCGGCGACTGGATGATGCGCTTCCCCGCCCAGGCCGACCCGGTGCGCATCAAGAAAGACCTGTTGCGCCTGATGAAGGCCAACGAGTCCTGGGACAAAGCCGGTCGTTGAACCATGCTGGACCTGATCAACCTCAACCCCGCTGTGGAAGTGGCGCTGCTGGGTGCTGCTCTGGCTGTGCTGCCGGCCGCCTGGGTGCTGCGGCGCGGTCGCCAGCAGGGCCTGCAAGGCTGGCCGGCGTGGCAGCGCGTCTTGACGGTGGCCACGCTTTTCCTGACCCTGGACCTCGTGGTGTTCGGCGCTTTCACCCGCCTGACCGACTCTGGCCTGGGCTGCCCCGACTGGCCCGGATGCTACGGTGAGCTCAGCCCTTTCCAGGCGCACGGCGACATCAGCGCGGCCCAGGCGGCCTTGCCGGGCGGGCCGGTCACGCACGGCAAGGCCTGGATCGAGATGCTCCACCGCTACCTGGCCACGGGTGTGGGTGCCCTCATCACGGCTTTGATGCTGCTGGCCTGGCGCATGCGGCATGCCGGCGGCTTGTCGCCCTGGTGGGCCACGGCCACCTTCGTGTGGGTCTGTGCCCAAGGGGCGTTCGGCGCCTTGACCGTCACGCTCAAGCTGCAGCCCATCATCGTGACGGGGCACTTGCTGGGCGCGGTGCTGGGCGTGGCGATGCTCACCGCCCAGGTGCGCGTGTTGTCGCCGCGTCTGCGCATGCCCGGTGATGCCGCTGACACGCTGGATGCGGCCTGGGCAGGCGCCGGTTTGCGGCGTGTCGGCCTGGCCGTGTTGTTGCTGCTCGTGGTGCAGATCGCGTCGGGCGCCTGGGTCAGCACGAATTACGCCGTGCTGGCCTGCAGCGAATTCCCGACTTGCCAGGGCCAGTGGTGGCCCGACACCGATTTCCGCGCCGGCTTCCACCTG
>CAIQIL010000587.1 GCA_903871865.1 uncultured Burkholderiales bacterium | reverse complement strand
TGCACCACGTGGCCGCTGACGGTGTAGGGGCGACCCAGCAGCGCGGCCACGCGGGCCATGTCGCCAGCGGTCAGGGCCTCGCGCACGACCGAGGAGGACACGCGCACACCGTGCACCTCGTAGCTCAGCATGCGGGCCACATCGAAGCCGCAGGCCTCGCCGGCGGCGTCCAGCATGGCGTAGTCGCCCACGCGCTTGGCGCCAAAGCGGAAGTCGTCGCCCACCAGCACGTAGCGCGCGTGCAGGCCGTCCACCAGCACCTGCTGGATGAAGGCCTCGGGGCTGAGCGAGGCCAGCGCCTGATCGAAAGGCAGGATCACGACCTGGTCCACGCCACAGCGCTCCAGCTCGGAGAGCTTGTCGCGCAACGTGGCGATGCGGCTGGGCGCCAGCTCGGGCTTGCCCGACAGGGCGGCGAAGTAGTCGCGCGGGTGCGGCTCGAAGGTCAGCACGGTGGCGGGCAGGCCGCGGTGCTGGGCTTCGTTGCGCAGCAAGGCGAGCATGGCCTGGTGCCCCCGGTGGACGCCATCGAAATTGCCGATCGTCAGGGCACAGGCCGGGGCCAGTGCCGCATGGTGGAACCCGCGAAAGACTTGCATGGGGTCAGATTATCAGGGCTGCACTCAAGGCAACACCACGGCGACATCTTCCACCCAGCACCATTGCCCCACGGGCAGGTCCTCGGGCAGGGCCAGGCGGCCGATGCTGCTGCGGTGCAGGCCCTCGACGCGGTTGCCCACGGCCGCCACCATGCGCTTGACTTGGTGGTACTTGCCTTGCAGCAGGGTCAGGCGCAGGTGCAGGGTTTCGGCATCGGCAACAGGTGCGGCACCCTGCGCCGCGGGCGGCCAGATGCGCTCGGCCGCATGGGCGGCCACGGGCTCCGGGTCGTCGTCCAGCACCACGCCCTTGAGCAGCTTGTCGCACATGGCCTGCGTGACCGGGTGCTTGCAGCTCACTTCATAGACCTTGGGCACGTTCTTCTTGGGCGAGGTCAGCTTGTGCAGCAGCGGGCCGTCGTCGGTCAACAGCAGCAGGCCGGTGGTGTCCTGGTCGAGCCGGCCCACAGGCTGCAGGCCCCGACGGCGCAGCGGCACCGGCAGCAGGTTGTGCACGCCCGGCCAGGCGCCGGGTTTCAGCGAGCACTCGTAGCCCGCCGGCTTGTGCAGCATCACCAGGGCCTTCACGTGGGTCACCCAAGGCAGGCCATCGACGTCGAGCACCAGGCGGTCTTCGGGGAAAACGGCGTCGGGGTCGTCCACCACCTCGCCATTCACCTTCACCAGCCCTTTGAGGACGAGGCCGTCGCAAACGCGGCGTTCGCCAAAGCCCTGGGCAAACAGGATTTGGGAGAGAAGTTCGTGGCCGGCAGGCAGGCGGGTGCGGGGAGGCATGGCAGGCAAAGACAGACGCTGGTCAAACCCGGATTGTGCTGCCATGATGCACATCACCTTGGCTTCCTGCATTGACGGCATGCGCGTTCACCACCTGAATTGCGGCTCCATGTGCCCACTGGGGCGTCGTTTGATCAATGGCGACGGCGGTTGGCTGGCCTTGGGCCACATGTGCTGCCACTGCCTGCTCATCGAGGGGCGCAACGGCCTGATCCTGGTGGACACGGGCCTGGGCACGGGCGATGTGGCCCACCCGGGCCGCCTGGGCACCCTGTTCAACGCGGTGACGCGACCGCGCCTGCTGATGCAGGAAACCGCGCTGCACCAGATCCGCGAACTGGGCCTGGACCCGCGCGACGTGCAGCACATCGTGCCCACCCACCTCGACCTCGACCACGCTGGCGGCCTGAGCGACTTCCCCCAGGCGCAGGTGCACGTCTTCACGCGCGAGTTGCAAGCCGCCACGGCGCGCGCCAGCCTGCAGGAAAAGGGTCGATACGTGCCGGCACAGTGGGCGCACGGGCCGAAGTGGGCCGAACACGATGTGAGCGGTGAACGCTGGCTGGGCTTCGACGCCATCCGCGCCCTGCCCGACACCGACGACGAGGTGCTGCTGGTGCCGCTGACCGGCCACACCCAGGGCCACTGCGGCGTGGCCGTGCGCACCGACGAGGGCTGGCTGCTGCACTGCGGTGACGCCTATTTCTACCGAGGTGAAATGGACGCCGACCCGCACTGCACCTTCGGCCTGAAGGTGTTCCAGAACCTGGTGCAGATGGATGGCGTCCAGCGCCGCGCCAACCAGCAGCGCCTGCACGCGCTCAAGCAAGCGCATGGCGACGAGGTCACGCTGTTTTGCGCCCACGACCCCGTCGAGCTGAGCCAGCTGCAGCGCAAAAGTCACGGCCAGCACGGCCGCGTGAACGGACAAGGCAACGGCGCCCAGCGCGCCGCCTGACGCCGCGCCGCCCTCACACGGTCATCACCACAGCGCTCGCCACAGCCCTCAGTACCGCCGCGTCAGCGTCATCACGTCGTTGTCGCGCTTCATCTGAAAACGCGTCAGGAAGCTGTTGCCCAACAGCACGTGCGGCATGCCCTGGGGCACCACGACCGCGTCCACTTCATTCACCTCCACGTCCTGGATGCGCACCGAGCTCAGCTTGACGCGGTAGAGCGTGATGGTGCCGTTGGCCGTGCTGCCGAAGCTGCGGGGCGCCTTCTCGAAATCGATGCCCATGCGACGGGCCTCGTCGGCCCCCATGGCCACGCTGGTGGCGCCGGTGTCCACCATGAACTGCGTGCTGCGCCCGTTGATGCTGCCCAGCGTCAGGAAGTGGCCGCCCGAGCTGGCCGTCAGCACGATCTGGCTGCCGCCGCCCCCACCACCGCCGCCGCCCACGCTGACCGGCGCGCCGCCCAGCGTCACGGTCTGGCGCTTGCCACCGACCTCCACCGTGGCCTGCTCGGCCCCGACGCTCAGCACCTTCACGCCCTGGTGGGTGTCGCCTGCGGCCAGGGCCTTGGGCGCCCCACCGTTGACGACCAACAAAGCCTTGCTGCCCATGCTGCCGGTCATGGCCACGCTTTGCGACGAGGCCGGTGCGCTCACCAAGGCCAGCATCCACACCAGAGGCAGGCCCAGCAGCCTGGCTGTCGCCAGCGTCTGAGCACCCCTGCGAGCAGCCCTGGCGCCCTTCACGGCATCCGCGTCATTCACCTTCACAGCCATCCCCTTGTTGTGTTCGTGGGCTGCAGGGTGCAGCGCTCCCGCCAGCCTTGAGCGGCCAGCCCTGGCTCAGTCGCGGCTCAATCGCAGCTCAATCGCGGTAATTGCCGAAATCCAGCGGCACGTCGTCGATCTCTTTGCGGATCAGGGCCTGGGCCGCCTGCAGGTCGTCGCGCTTGGTGCCCTGGATGCGCACTTCCTCGCCCTGGATGCTGGCATTGACCTTGATCTTGCTGTCCTTGATGAGTTTGGTGATGCGCTTGGCCAGCTCGGCCTCGATGCCGGCCTTGACCTTCACCACCTGCTTGACCTTGTCGCCACCGATTTTTTCGACCTTGCCGACGTCCATGAAGCGGATGTCCACCTTCTGCTTGGTCAGCTTGTTGTAGAGCACATCGCGGACTTGGTCGATCTGGAAATCGCTGTCGCCATAGACGATGATTTCTTTTTCCTTCTTCTTGAACTCGGCGGCGGCGCTGGTGCCCTTGAAGTCAAAGCGGGTGCCGATCTCCTTGGACGTCGTGTCCACGGCATTGCCGACGGCGTCCAGGTTGGGGTCGAGCTTGGTGTCAAAACTGGGCATGTGTGTTCTCCGAGAGGGTCTGCTGCGTCCGTTGTCTGCGAAAATTCTCGCATGCACAGCGCCCTGGCCGTCGAACACGGCGTCAATCTCAAGCCTTACAACACCTTCGCCCTGCCCTGCATGGCGCACACCTTGGTGCGCATCCGCAGCGAGGCGGACGTGCGGCGCGTGGTCGATGACCCCGAACTGGGCCGTGCCCCGAAGTTCATCCTGGGCGGCGGCAGCAACCTGATCCTCACGCAAGACATCAAACCCGTCGTGCTGAAGGTCGAGGTGCCGGGCCTGCGTCTGCTCGAAACGCGTGAGGACGCCTGGATCGTCGAAGCCGGCGCCGGCGAGCGCTGGCACGACCTGGTGAGCTGGTGTCTGGACAACGACCTGCCCGGCCTGGAGAACATGGCGCTCATCCCCGGCACGGTGGGCGCGGCGCCGGTGCAGAACATCGGCGCCTACGGCATCGAGCTGAAAGACCGCTTCGAGTCCCTGGACGCGGTGGACCTCATGACCGGCCGCACCATCACGCTGGACGGCCCGACCTGCCGCTTCGACTACCGCGACAGCCTTTTCAAGCAGGCCCTGGCCGGCAAGACCGTCATCACGCGGGTGCGCCTGCGCCTGCCGCGTCCGTGGCAGCCCCTGCTGGGCTACGCCGAGCTGGCGCGCAAGGTCGCCGAAACCGGCATCACCGCGCCCAGCGCCCGCCAGATCTTCGACTGGGTGGTGGCCGTGCGCCGCGCCAAGCTGCCGGACCCGGCCGTCATCGGCAATGCCGGCAGCTTCTTCAAGAACCCGGTGGTGACGCCGGAGCAGTGCCGCGACATCATCCAGCGCGACCCGGAAATCGTCCACTACCCCATGCCGGACGGCAACTTCAAGCTGGCCGCGGGCTGGATGATCGATGCCTGCGGCTGGAAGGGCAAGACGGTGGGCCAGGCGGGCGTCTATGACAAGCAGGCCCTGGTGCTGGTCAACCGCGGTGACGCCCGCGGCGCCGAGGTCGTGACGCTGGCGCGCGCCATCCAGGAAAGCGTGTACGGCCGGTTTGGCATCCGCCTGGAGCCCGAGCCGGTGGTGATCTAGGGGGGTGCTTCGGGAAGGCAGAAACAGCGCTTGGATGTGACATTTTCAAACGCTACACTGCAGCGAAAAGCTGCTTTGTTTTGCCTTTGTCACCGTTTCAGGAGAACCCATGTCCAGTGTCCGCCATCGTTCTTCCCTGGGGCTGTCCGCCCTGACCCTGGTCACGGCAGCCGCCATGGCGCTGATGTCTGGCTGTGCCACCGACCCCTCGCTGGGCGGCAACAAGGGCACGGTCAGCGGTGCAGCAGGCGGCGGCACGGCCGAGAACAACAACAGCAGCCTGGAGCGTTGCCCCGAGTCCCTGGGCACCCTGGCCATCGAAGAAGACACGGCCGCGCCCTGGTACATCACCCTGCAGCAATACCGCCTGGGTTCGACCACGCCGGTGCTGCGCCTGATGATCCAGCAGTCCAACTGCTTCGTCATCGTCGAGCGCGGCAAGTCGCTCAACAACATGATGCGCGAGCGCGAGTTCGCCCGTGGCGAGGAAAGCCGCGCTGGCAGCAACTTCCAGAAGGGCCAGATGGTCGCGGCCGACTACACCATGAGCCCGTCCATCCAGTTCTCCGGCAAGACCGGTGGCGGCGGTGGCGGCCTGGGTGGCTTCAGCGGCGGCCTGGGCATGGTCGGCCTGCTGGCGGGCAGCGTCAGCAAGAACGAGGCGTCCACCACCCTGCTGCTGATCGACAACCGCTCCGGCGTGCAGATCGCGGCGGCCGAGGGCACGTCGGGCAACTTCGACTTCGGCATCTTTGGCGCGGCCTTTGGCGGTGGCGGCTTCGGCGGTGGTGGCGGTTTCGCCAAGACCCCGGAAGGCAAGGTCATCACGGCCGCGTTCGCCGACTCCTTCAACCAGATGGTCAAGGCGCTGCGCAACTACAAGGCGCAAACCGTCAAGGGTGGCCTGGGCACCGGCGGCCGACTTGGCGTGTCGGGTGGCGAGACCGCGGCATCGAAGGAAGTCGATGCCACCAACAACCCGAAGCCGGCCAGCAAGTCCTCGGGCAAGTCGTCCACCAAGAAGTGACCTGACGCGGGAGCCATCAGATGCGCACACCCTTCACCCTGCGTGGCCTGGCCACGGCCCTGCTGGTCTGGGGGGCTGCCATGGGCGCGGCATCGGCCGCCGAATACAACCTCTACCTGAAGTGCAGCGGGCAGGTGACGGCGGCGGGCAAGTCCAAGGCTTCTCAGCTGGAGTTGGCCCTGCGGGACAGCAACAACATGGCGCTGATCCAGCGCTCCAACGTGCTGCCCGTGGGCGAGCGCCTGCACTACACGCCCACGCCCGTGGCCTACACGATGCTGTACAAGCTGCGTCAGCCGGGCACGCATTACTACGAGGACTGGCTGCGTGGCCACTGGGTCGTCTGGCAACCCAACCTCAAGCGCCTGGCCACCATCCGCCTGGCCATCGACCGCCAGGACGGCAGCCTCGAAGGCCAGCTGCTGGACTTCAACGACGACCTCATCGGCACCGTGCGCATGGACTGCGACGTGGTGGACCCGGACGAGCTGCCACCGCCGAAGTTCTGAGCCCTCACCACGAGGCACACAGGCACAAAAAAGCCGCTGCGAACACAGCGGCTTTTTTCATGGCGTCCGATGGCGCCGACCGCAGCCGGCGCGCCTCGGACCTCCAGGGCGCATCAGCCGAAGTGGCAGATGTAGTGGTAGGCCTCGCCCTCGACCTTGATCTCGAAGGACGAGTTGCCCGGCACGTTGAAGCTTTCGCCGGGGCCGTAGGTCTGCCACTCGCTGGCGCCGGCCAGCTTGATGGTGGCCTTGCCCGCGACGGTTTCCATGATCTCGGGGGCGCCGGTGTTGAAGGTCAGCGTCGCCGGCAGGATGACGCCAACCGACTTGCGCACGCCGTCGGCCAGGGTCACGGTGTGCGAGACGCACTTGCCGTCGAAGTACACATTGGCTTGGGTGGCGATGGTGCCGGCCAGGGTGGTGGTGGTCATGGGTGGGGTCTCCGGAAGGTTACTTGGCGGCTTTGACGGCAGGCTTGGCTGCAGGCTTTGCAGCCTTCTTGGCCGCCACTGGCTTGGCTTTGGCCGAGGCGCTGCGTTGGGCCTTCACGTTGGCGCCGATGCGCAGGCGCAGGGCGTTGAGCTTGATGAAGCCCGCTGCATCGGCCTGGTTGTAGGCGCCGCCGTCGTCGTCGAAGGTCGAGATCTTGGCGTCGAACAGGCTGTCGGTCTTGGACTCGCGGCCCACCACCAGGATGGTGCCCTTGTACAGCTTGAGCTTGACGGTGCCGTTGACGGTTTCCTGGCTCTTGTCGATCAAGCCTTGCAGCAACTCGCGCTCGGGGCTGAACCAGTAGCCGTTGTAGATCATGCGGGCGTAACGCGGCATCAGGTCGTCCTTCAGCGCCAGGACTTCGCGGTCCAGGGTGATGGATTCGATGGCGCGGTGGCCGCTCAGCAAGATGGTGCCGCCAGGGGTCTCGTAGCAGCCGCGGCTCTTCATGCCGACGTAGCGGTTCTCGACCTTGTCCAGACGGCCAATGCCGTGCTTGCCGCCAATTTCGTTCAGCTTGGTCAGCACTTGGGCGGGCGACAGCTTCACGCCATCGATGGCAACCACGTCGCCCTTGGCGTAGGTCAGCTCGATGACTTGCGGCTTGTTAGGGGCCTTCTCAGGCGACACCGTCAGGCGCCACATATTGGCTTCAGGCTCGAAGTTCGGATCCTCCAGCACGCCACCTTCATAGCTGATGTGCAGCAAGTTGGCGTCCATCGAGTAAGGGGCGCCGCCCTTGCGCTTCTTGAAGTCCACCGGGATGCCGTGCTTGTCGGCGTAAGCCAGCAGCTTTTCGCGCGACAGCAGATCCCACTCGCGCCACGGCGCGATCACCTTGATGTTGGGGTTGAGCGCATAGGCGCCCAGTTCGAAGGGCACCTGGTCG